>JAGGRV010000281.1 GCA_021159445.1 Deltaproteobacteria bacterium
TTTGCGATCCGCGAAGGTGGCCGAACAGTCGGGGCCGGCGTGGTAACCAAAATCATAGAGTAGTTATATCTCCAATTAGCATAGAATTGAGGAATGAGGGATGATGATCCCAACCCAGAGAATAAGGATTCGTCTTAAGGCATATGATCACAAGCAACTTGATCAGTCTGTAGGTGAAATTGTAGATACGGTAAAACGGACCGGAGCCCGTCTTGGCGGGCCAATCCCGTTACCTACTTCGATTAGACGCTATACTGTTTTGCGTTCTCCTCATGTAGACAAGAAGTCAAGGGAGCAATTTGAGGTCCGTACCCACAGGAGACTTGTAGATATCCTGGAGCCCACACAACAGACAATAGATGCCTTGATGAAGTTAGAGTTGTCTGCTGGGGTGGATGTTGAAATTAAGATATAGGAATACGGCAATGTCGAAATTAACAGGCATGATGGGCCGCAAGGTGGGAATGACCCAAATCTTTTCCGAGGACGGTCAGGTCGTCCCGGTTACGGTGCTGGAGGTTGGTCCCTGTACCGTGCTTCAAAAGAAGACAGTGAAGAGAGAGGGCTATAATGCCTTGCAATTCGGGTTTTCTCCAAAGCCTTTAAGCAGGCTGAAGCTTCCGGAACAGGGCCATGTGAAAAAAGCGGGGTTGTCCCATGGTTTTCGCTATATTAGGGAGATATCAGTAGAGAATCCGGATGTCTTTGATGTGGGCCAGATCCTCACATTGAAGGATATGGAGATCAGCCAGTTAGTAGACATAGCCGGAGTGAGCAAGGGTCGCGGTTTTTCCGGAACGATAAAACGTTACGGTTTTTCCAGAGGTCCTATGGGTCATGGATCCAAACATCATAGAGCAGTAGGCTCTGTGGGACAAAGTGCTACTCCATCCAGGGTCGTCAAGGGCAAAAAGATGCCTGGCCGTATGGGAGGCAATCGTGTTACCGTGAAAAATTCGATGGTTGTTGATGTACGACCTGATGAAAACCTGTTGCTGGTTAAGGGAGGTGTCCCGGGTGCTATCAATCAACTTGTATATGTGCGATTAAAATAGAGGAGATCGGGCAATCCATGACAACTCTGGCAGTTTATAACGCACAGAAAGAGAAAGTCGGTGAGCTTACGGTGAGCGATACCGTTTTTGGCGTGACACCGAAGGAAGGCGTACTTCACGAAGTAGTCAAGTGGCAGTTGGCCGGAAAGCGAGCAGGCACTGCTTGCGTCAAGACGCGGAGTGAAGTCAGTGGAAGTGGCAAGAAACCCTATCGTCAGAAAGGGACCGGCCGGGCCCGTGCAGGCAGCAATAAGTCGCCTTTGTGGAAACGAGGGGGTTCGGTCTTTGGCCCGAAACCAAGGAATTACAGCTACAGCTTGCCTAAAAAAGTCCGCCGTCTGGCGCTGAGAATGGCGTTGAGCACAAAGATCGAAGGCGATCGTCTTTTAGTTTTGAGAGATTTTGGCCTGGAGCAAATAAAAACCAAGGACATGAAAGGCCTGCTTGACCGTTTTGACATAAAGAAGGCCGTAATAGTAACCGATACTCCGGATCAGACTCTGGAACTATCCTCACGGAATATTCCCCATGTTAAGATTTTGCCTTTGAAGGGCATTAATGTGTATGATTTATTGAAATACGAATATGTGATAATCAAGGAACCTGCCGTTGGAGTGATCGAGGAGAGACTGAAGCCATGAAGGAACTGTATTCGGTGATAAAGGCTCCGCTGATTACCGAGAAGGCCACTTTACAGAAAGAGATGGCAAATCAGTTAGTCTTCAAAGTGGATCAAAAGGCAAATAAAATTGAAATTAAAACTGCGGTGGAAAAGATCTTTAAAGTGAAAGTGCTGTCTGTTCAGACTATCAAGGTCAAAGGGAAGCCCAAAAGAGTCGGCCGGTTTACAGGTAAGCGCTCCGGTATTAAAAAGGCCATTGTAAGGCTATATCCTGGGGAAAGTATTGAGTTTTTTGAGGGTGTATAATGCCAATTAAAAAATACAAGCCAACATCTCCGGCCAGACGCGGCATGACTGTATTGGTGGACCGTGAAATCAGTGATAAGGCCCCGGAGAAATCATTGGTTGAGCCCCTTAAGCGCAGTGGCGGGAGAAACGTCTACGGGAGGATTACTGCCAGGCATAGAGGCGGTGGACACAGACGTAAATACAGGACAATAGATTTTCGGAGACATAAACTCGGTGTGCCGGCAAAAGTGGCTGCTATCGAGTATGATCCCAACAGGTCTTCCCGGATCGCTCTTCTGAATTATCTTGACGGGGAAAAGAGATATATTCTGGCTCCTTTGGGACTCAAAGTCGGCGAATTCATTATTTCTGACGATGTAGCGGACGTACACCCCGGGAATTGCATGCCCCTAAAGAATATTCCCTTGGGTACTCAGGTCCATAACGTGGAGTTGCGTCCGGGTAAGGGAGGACAGATAGTAAGGAGTGCTGGTGGTTCAGCTCAGGTAATGGCCAAGGAAGGCAAATACGTACAATTGCGCCTTCCAAGTGGAGAAGTGAGAATGTTTCTTAATACCTGCAGGGCTACTATTGGTCAGGTAGGAAATTTCGATCATGAAAATGTTAAACTGGGTAAGGCCGGCAGGAGCCGGTGGCTTGGAAGACGTCCGAGTGTGCGTGGAGTAGCCATGAATCCTGTTGACCATCCCATGGGTGGTGGCGAAGGAAAGTCTTCCGGCGGCAGACATCCTTGCAGTCCATGGGGAATGCCGGCAAAGGGATATCGCACAAGAAAAAGGAACAAACCCAGTGATGCCTTCATAGTACGAAACAGGCATAAAAAGAAGTAGTCTTTGGAGAATCCAGGAATTGCGAATTCAGGAATTGAAGATATTCTATTGATTCTAATCCCTCAATTCCTCAATTTTCTTTTAATTTATAAGAAATAGGAGAAAATAGGTGCCAAGGTCGGTAAAGAAAGGTCCTTTTGTTGATAATCACCTGATGAAAAAAGTGATTAAGGCCATTGAGACTAAAGATAGGCGTGTCATCAAGACTTGGTCTAGACGATCCATGGTTGTGCCTGACATGGTGGGGCTCACCTTTGCAGTGCATAATGGCAGGAAATTTATTCCTGTATTTATTACTGAAAATATGGTCGGGCACAAACTTGGTGAATTTTCGCCAACCCGTACATATTACGGTCACGTTGCTGATAAAAAATCCAGGATTCGGAAAACGTAAGAGAGGGCATTGCACTAATGGAAGCCAGGGCAGTTGCCAAATACTTAAGAATTTCTCCGCAAAAGGCTCGACTGATTGCCGATGTGGTTCGTGGCAAGTTTGTGGGAGAGGCATTGCAGATTCTCGGTTACATGCCCAAAAAGGGCGCAAGGATGATTAAAAAGGTGCTTGAATCGGCTTTAGCCAATGCGGATCAAAATCCAAATATCGATGTGGATATTCTGTACATTAAAAAAATTATGGTGGATCAAGGCCCTCAACTAAAGAGATTTCATCCCAGGGCAATGGGTAGGGCATACAGAATACAACATCGTTTTTCTCACATAACGATAGTATTGGATGAAGGATAAATTAATATGAATGGAAAAATTAGGAGGATACCTTGGGTCAGAAAGTAAACCCAATCGGCCTCAGGCTACAAATAACGCGTACATGGGACTCGCGTTGGTTTTCCGAGAAGGAGTATTCCTCCCTGATCCTTGAGGACTATAAGATCAGAAAGTTCATTAAGGGTCGGGTCAACCATGCAGGAATATCCAAAATTGAGATAGAAAGGGCTGCGCAGAGATTACGCATCCGCATATTCACCGCGCGTCCCGGAATAATTATTGGTAAAAAAGGTGTGGAAATCGAGAACCTGAAGCGGTCTTTGGAAAAAATGGTCAGACGGCGGATAATGATTGATATCACAGAGGTCCGAAGACCAGAAATAGATGCACAGCTGGTAGCTGAAAACGTTGCGGGTCAGCTTGTACGGCGCATTTCCTTCCGGAGAGCCATGAAGAGGGCTATCAGTATGGCACGCAAGTTTGGTGCGCAGGGTATAAGGATTGCGAGTGCCGGCCGTTTGGGTGGCGCTGAAATGTGCCGCACTGAGTGGTATCTGGATGGCAGGGTCCCGCTACACACCCTTCGGGCCGATATTGATTACGGCGTGGCTGAGGCAATGACCACATATGGGGTAATTGGTATCAAGGTATGGGTGTTCAAGGGAGAAGTCCTGCCTGACAAAGAGTCTGAAGTTGCGGCAATGGAAATATAGTTGACAGTATTCGCCAGTTCCTGCTGGAGAGGAATAAATGCTTAGCCCAAAGAAAGTCAAGTATCGCAAACAACAAAAAGGCCGCATAAAAGGCATGGCGCAACGCGGAAACAGCCTGTCTTTTGGCGATTACGGCCTTAAGGCTATTGGCCGTGGCAGGATCACAGCCGAGCAGATAGAGGCCGCTCGGATTGCTATTACAAGGCGCGTCAAGCGTCGTGGAAAAATATGGATACGAATATTTCCGGACAAGCCTATCTCTAGTAAGCCTGCCGAGACCAGAATGGGTAAGGGTAAGGGCGCAGTGGATTCATGGGTGGCACTGATAAAGCCAGGCAGGATGCTTTATGAGATGGAGGGTGTAGATGAGGCTTCCGCCAGGGAGGCTCTGAGGCTGGCACAATACAAACTGCCCATTCCTACTAAGATTGTCGCTAGGAGTGAAATGCCATGAGTATAGCTGATAAACTTAGGGAACTGAGCATAGAAGAAATTCAACAGAAAGAAAAGGACCTTCGACAGGAGCTTTTTAATCTTCGGTTTCAGCAAGCCACTCACCAATTGGAAAACATAATGAGGATTCGTACTGTGAGGCGTTCAATAGCAAGAGCTGAAACAGTACTTGCGGAGAAAGCTATTGATTCTGAGGTCTAACAATGGAGCAAGGCATGAATGCCGACAAAAAATCTCGTAGAACACTTATTGGCACTGTTGCCAGTGACAAGATGGAAAAAACAGTGGTTGTTAAGGTTGTTCGGCGAGTACAGCATCCAATATATGGGAAGTATATACAGCGGCAAAAGAAGTATATGGCTCATGATGTAGGGAATAGCTGCAAAATAGGCGACAAAATTCTAATAGAAGAGTATCGTCCTCTGAGTCGACGCAAACGTTGGGTCGTTAAAGGGATTCTTGAAAAGGCTCTCTAGAACAGGAAAAGAAAGGAAAGGATCATATCATGATCCAGCAAGAAACATTATTAAATGTCGCCGATAATTCCGGTGCAAAACGCGTGTGTTGTATTCGGGTTTTGGGCGGAACCCGTAGGCGTGTTGCAAGTATAGGGGATACGGTAGTCGTTTCGGTCAAGGAGGCCATACCAAATTCCAAAGTGAAAAAAGGTGATGTGGTTAAAGCCGTTGTAGTACGGACCAAGAAGGAGATATCCCGGGTTGATGGTTCTTGGATACGGTTCGACGAGAACGCAGCGGTTTTGATAAACCAATATGGGGAACCGGTAGGTACTCGAATTTTCGGACCGGTGGCCAGGGAATTAAGGGCAAAGCGTTATATGAAGATAATATCGCTTGCACCTGAGGTACTTTAGTCCAAGGAGACCGGGTCAATGAAGACCGTAAAGACATATCTGAGAAAAAATGATCGGGTAATGGTAAAAGCTGGCCGGGACAAGGGTAAGGTCGGCAAGATCCTCTCAATTTTGCCTGCAAAGGCAAGAGCACTTGTTGAGGGCGCACAAATGGTCAAGCGCCATACAAAACCAGGGCCTGGTACAGGAGGCGGCATTTTAGAGAAGGAGGCATCCATCCACTTGTCTAATCTGATGCTAATTTGTCCCAAATGTACTGAGTCAGCGCGAATATACAGGAAGATTCTGGGAGATGGCAATAAAGTCCGCGTCTGCAAGAAATGCGGAGAGGTTATTCCGACAGAAAGAAAGTAGGCCTTGTGGAGGCATCTAGGCATGGTTCTCTTAGAAGAGAGATATCAGAAAGAGTGTGTTCCTGAATTAATGGAACATTTTGGATATAAGAATCAGCACCAAGTACCCAAAATCGAAAAAGTGATTTTAAATATGGGGCTTGGTGAGGCAATTGAAAATCCAAAAATATTAGATTCTGCGGTTGAGGAATTAACCCTTATATCCGGGCAAAAACCGGTAGTCACAAGGGCCAAGAAATCAATTGCAGCCTTTAAGCTGAGAGAAGGAATGCCCATAGGGTGTCGTGTGACCCTTAGAAGGCGACGAATGTATGATTTTCTTACAAAGTTTATTAACATTGCTATTCCCCGGATCAGGGACTTCAGGGGCGTATCGCCAAAGGCCTTTGATGGAAAGGGCAATTACACTTTGGGCGTTAAGGAACAGATTATCTTTCCAGAGATCGACTATGATAAAATAGACAAGATCAAGGGAATGAATGTGACGATAGTTACGAGTGCAAAAACCGATGATGAATCTCGGTATTTGTTGGACGTTTTAGGTATGCCGTTTCGTAAGTAATTATTTATTCCCTGCCAAGGAGTTTGAACGGTTAACGTAGGTAGGGTTCATCGAGGAGAGACCTTTGGCTAAAAAGGCGTTGATAAATAAGGCGCAGAGGAAACCCAAGTTTGGTGTCAGAAAGTATAATAGATGTCCGATTTGTGGCCGTCCACGTGCCTTTATCAGAAAATTTGGCTTATGCAGAATATGTTTCAGAAAAATGGCATCTCAGGGAGTAATTCCCGGGGTAACCAAAGCCAGCTGGTAGCTGTAAAACTCCATACATTTGGGAGAGTTTGAATATGTCTATGACTGATCCTGTAGCAGACATGCTTACACGGCTCAGAAATGCCAATAAAGCAAGGCATGACAGGGTTGATATTCCTTCGTCTAATTTGAAGGTGGAAATTGCAAAACTTCTTAAGAAAGAAGGCTATATAAGCAACTTTCGTGTTTTCAAGGACAGACGCCAGAAAATTCTTCGTTTGTTTCTAAGATACTCTGATGGGCAGCCTATTATTCTCGGATTAAAGCGAATGAGTACGCCTGGGTGCCGGGCATATTGTAAAAAAGGCGCAATTCCAAAGATAAGATCTGGGCTCGGCACAGCAGTGATTTCTACATCAAAGGGCATCATGACAGATGTCGAGGCCAGGCAAAATAACGTAGGCGGAGAAGTTATCTGCGCCATTTGGTAATCTGGAGTTTTTCATGTCTCGAATCGGTAAAAGACCCATAAATGTCCCTTTAGAGGCCAAGGTTACCATAGATGGACGTATTATTACTGTTCAGGGTCCCAAAGGTGCCTTGAGCCGGGAAATACATCCCTTGGCAAGTGTTGAAAAAGATGGTGAACACTTGGTAGTCAGGAGAGCTGATGATACAAGGCAGGGTCGCTCAATACATGGGTTGTTTCGCACACTCATAAACAACATGGTAGTTGGGGTCACAAAAGGATTTACGCGGGAGCTTCTGGTAATAGGAGTCGGTTATAAAATTGAGGAGAAGGAGAATGAGCTGATTTTTCACGTTGGCCATTCTCATCCAATAGAGTTTCCTCTTCCTGAAGGAATCAAGGCTCGGGTAGAGCGGCAAAAGGAAATTCGGGTAATCCTGGAGGGATATGATAAGGAGCTTTTGGGACTTACTGCTTCCAGAATCCGATCTCTTAGGCCACCAGAGCCCTATAAAGGCAAGGGAATCAGGTATGCGGATGAACGGATAATCCGCAAATCTGGAAAGACTGCTGCATAGTAGTTATGGGTTTCAGAACCATCAGCAATACTGCATATGGAAGTAATTATGGCAAAGACCAGCCCCAGGCTGAAGGCGCGTTTAAGGCGTAAACAGCACATACGAAAGCATATATCAGGGACAGCAGAACGCCCCCGGATGGCAGTTTTCCGGAGCAGCAAGCACATATACGCTCAGATTGTCGATGATGAACAAGGTGTCACAATTGCGGCTGCTTCTTCCTTGATTCCTGAGATCAAAAGCAAGGCAGGCGATCTTGAAGACAAAAAAGCTGTGGCTAAAGAGGTCGGCCGGATTATTGCCCAAAGGGCTAAGGAAAAGGGTGTAAATACCATAGCATTTGATCGTGGCGGATATCTATATCACGGCCGAATCAAGGCTCTTGCTGATGCGGCCAGAGAAGTCGGCCTTGATTTCTGAATTGTAAATAGGTAGCTGCTGTAAGGGGATGACGTTGCAGAAACAACATATAGATAACGAACAAGAACTGATAGAAAAAGTAGTCTATATTAATCGGGTGGCTAAAGTCGTCAAAGGTGGAAGACGGTTCAGCTTCAGTGCTCTTTCGGTGGTAGGTGATGGGGCCGGCAAAGTTGGTTTTGCCATGGGAAAGGCCAGAGAAGTTCCCGAGGCCCTCAGAAAAGCACGTGAGAAGGCCACTAAGTCTATGACCAAGATACCGATGGTAAGCAAAACCATACCTCACGAAGTGATTGGTCATTTTGGCGCAGGCAGGGTTTTGTTGAAACCTGCGTCACCTGGTACCGGAGTCATAGCCGGTGCTGTAGTAAGGGCGATTATGGAGGCAGCGGGAATTCATGATATATTGACAAAGTGCCTCGGCTCCAAAAATCCACACAATGTAATGCATGCCACATTTAATGGTCTGGAAACCTTACGTATTTCCGTATCCAGGGCAAAGTGCCGGGGCAGAAGCATCGAAAAAACAACGGCATAATTTAGGAATAGGAGCCCATATGATTACATTGGATTCATTAAGACCTCATCCAGGATCCAGACGCACGAAAAAACGCGTTGGAAGAGGACCGGGGTCTGGACATGGGAAAACGGCTTGCCGGGGTCAAAATGGCCAAAAATCCCGATCCGGCGGTAGTATTCGTCCAGGATTCGAAGGTGGTCAAATGCCATTGTATAGGAAGCTCCCGAAACGGGGTTTCAAAAACCGCTTCAGAAAGGTCTACGGCGTATTGAACATTGGTGATCTGGCAGAGATCAGGCATGAAGGAGTGGTAGATCTTGCCACTTTGAAAGCATTGGGACTAGTACGTAAGCGCAATCATTTCCTGAAAATATTAGGTGACGGAGAGATACAGCGGCCGGTAACGGTTCGTGCCCACGCAATCAGCGAAACTGCTAAAAATAAAATAGAGACTGCTGGTGGACGGATAGAGATCATTACAGACCGGGGCCAGGAGGCAAATATTGTTTAAGGGATTAGGGGGTATAGGCCAAGTACCGGAGCTGCGTAAACGCATTGGTTTTACGTTGCTTATGCTGGCTGTATATCGGGTTGGAGTCCAGATCCCTACTCCGGGTATTGATGTCGCGGCCATGGCGTCATTCTTCGACCGTGCTCAGGGGACGCTATTTGGTATGTTCAATATGTTTTCTGGCGGAGCTCTTGAGAATATGTCCATTTTATCTTTGGGCATAATGCCTTACATCAGTGCCTCCATCATTATTCAGCTCCTTACAGTAGCCATCCCGCACCTTGAGGCCTTAAAAAAGGAAGGTGAGGCAGGAAGAAAGAAGATCAGCCAGTATACCAGGTATGGTACAGTGGGCCTGAGCATTATTCAGGGGCTTGGGATAGCCATCGCTCTTGAGAGCATGATGGCACCTGGTGGTGCTCCGGTGGTAACAGAGCCCGGCTGGCCTTTTCGGCTCTTAAGTGCTCTGACCTTTATGTCAGGGACTGTATTTCTGATGTGGCTCGGAGAGCAGATTACGGAAAGAGGTGTTGGTAATGGTATTTCTCTGATTATCTTTGCCGGCATTGTAGCCAGGATGCCTTCAGCCATGTTAGACACGTTCAGTCTGATGCGTACTGGTGATATACACCTGGCTCTAGTTATATTTCTTTTAGTGATGATGGTGGCGGTAATCGGGTTTATCTGCTTTATGGAGCGGTCCCACAGGCGTATTCCAGTCCAATACGCCAGGAGAGTAGTGGGGCGAAAGGTATATGGAGGGCAAAGCACCCATCTGCCTTTAAAAGTAAATACTGCAGGAGTAATACCACCGATTTTTGCATCGTCTATTATGATGTTTCCTGCAACAATAGCCAATTTTATCCAGGTACCCTGGATGCAGAGCATAGCTCAGGGTCTGAGACCCGGAAGTCTGTTTTATGAGACGATCTTTGTAATGGCCATTATCTTTTTCTGTTATTTTTATACAGCCATGATCTTCAATCCGGTTGATATAGCAGATAATATGAAGAAACATGGGGGTTATGTCCCAGGTCTCAGACCAGGAAGGCGTACTTCTGAATATATTGACAGGGTCTTGACCAGGATTACCCTGATAGGTGCCATTTATGTTTCCGCGATTTGCGTATTACCAAGCATATTGATTTCAAAGTTAAATGTGCCTTTTTATTTTGGTGGAACGGCCCTTTTGATTGTTGTAGGTGTGGGAATGGATACCATGGCTCAAATTGAGTCCCATCTTATCACCAGAAGCTACGAAGGGTTTATGAAGGGGGCTAGGCTGAAGGGAAGAAGGTAGAGTGAATACAAAAGGAAACCAAGGAAAACTAAATGTCTAAAGGTGATGCCATACAGGTTGAGGGAAAGGTGCTTGAAACTTTACCCAATGCCATGTTTCGCGTTGAGCTTGAAAATGGTCACAAAGTACTTGCACATATTTCAGGTAAGATGCGTATGCACTATATAAAAATATTGCCTGGTGATACAGTGACCGTAGAGCTGTCGCCCTATGACCTGTCCAGAGGCCGTGTTGTATATAGGGCCAGATAAATCTTAGTTGTAGAAAAAGATTGAATTCCGGTCCGGAAGAGCGAAGAGGAATATGTCATGAAGGTTAAATCATCAATCAGACGTCGTTGTAAGGACTGCAAAATAATCCGACGCAGAGGCATACTGCGAGTGCTTTGCAAAAATCCAAGGCACAAACAGCGACAAGGATAGTTAGGGGGTTGATCTGTGGCAAGAATTGCAGGTGTTGAGCTGCCAAAGAACAAGAGGCTGGAAATTGCGCTCACGTATATTTATGGGATTGGACGTACAACTGCCCAACAAATTCTGGATAAGGCAGAAATTGCCAGAAACAAAAAATCCGATGATTTGACGGATCAAGATATCACGTCGCTACGGAAGACTATCGATGCCGGCTATAAAGTGGAGGGAGATCTTCGTAGAGAGGTGTCATTGAACATCAAGCGATTGATGGATTTTGGCAGTTATCGGGGACTTAGACATCGTAGAGGACTTCCGGTTAATGGACAGCGTACCAAAACAAATGCTCGTACGCGGAAGGGTCCCAGGCGCTCAGTAGTCAAAAAGAAGAGAAGAATTTAGTAACGGAGGGCGGAGTAATATGGCATCACCGAGAAGGGGTGGCCGAAAAGAAAAGAAGAATGTGCCGGAAGGTATTGTGCACATACGATCTACTTTTAATAATACTATAATAAACATAACTGATAAACAGGGGAATACAATTTCCTGGTCAAGTGCAGGGACCCGGGGCTTTAAGGGTTCAAGGAAAGGCACTCCGTTTGCCGCCCAGGTAGCGGCTGAAAACGCTGTAAGAAAAGCAGCAGACCATGGCATGAGAAGTGTTGAAGTACATCTCAAGGGACCAGGTTCCGGAAGAGAGGCAGCAGTGCGGGCCCTCCAAATAGCAGGATTTAAAATTTCAGTTATTCGAGACGTAACATCAATACCTCATAACGGTTGTAGATCTCCAAAGAGACGGAGAGTATAGGACTGCAAATGAGCAATTAGCCTTTGGCGGTTAGCTATTAGTTTAATGATTACAGGATGTTTTGCTATTACAAAACCATTTTCCAAAGCTAAACGCTAATGGCTAACAGCTAATTGCTCAACTTAGATATTAAGTAGGCTTATTTATATGTTTCCAAGTTATCGGAGGGAATGTTTTGGCTAGATATACAGGACCACGATGTCGCTTGTGTCGCAGAGAGGGTTGCAAGCTTTTTCTTAAGGGAGACAGGTGTTATTCAGATAAGTGTGCCTTTGAAAAGCGCAGTTATGTGCCGGGAGAACATGGACAGGGCCGGATAAAAGTCTCTGACTATGGGATTCGGTTGAGAGAGAAACAGCGGGTTCGGCGTATGTATGGATTACAGGAGGCACAATTCAGGGGTTATTTTGATAAAGCTGATCGTCAAAAGGGGATCACTGGTACTAATCTTCTAGTACTCTTGGAAAGACGTCTTGACAGCGTAGTTTATCGCCTTGGCTTTGCTGAGTCCAGATCACAGGCCCGTCAGTTAGTCCGTCATGGACATTTCGTTATAAATGGGAAAAAAGTGGACATACCGTCTTTTTTGGTAAAGCATGGAGACGAAATTAGGGTAACGGAGAAGAGCAAATCTATAGCTCCCCTCAAACAGGCGCTGGGGGCAATTGCCCGCAGGGGCGTTCCTGAGTGGCTGGAACTGGATGAGGATAAGTTGCAGGGGACAGTGAAGGCAATGCCTGAACGAGGACATATAACTATGCCCATTCAGGAGCAGCTAATAGTTGAATTCTACTCTAAGTGATAACCTGTGATGCTGCTGACCCTAGAGATACTCTAGAGTAAAAGAATTGAATTATATCCGGAGTTAAGAGGCTTAGATAGACGATATGACTGCTGAACAGATTCCATACTATCGCAACTGGCGGGAATTAATTCGTCCCAAGAGGCTGGAAGTTAATAGTGCAACACATACAAGCTTTTATGGCAAATTCAGTTGTGAGCCTCTGGAGAGAGGCTATGGCACCACACTGGGTAATGCCTTGCGACGTGTGCTCTTGTCTTCTCTACAAGGGGCTGCGATTGTTTCGGTAAAAATAGACGGTGTGTTACACGAACTGGGGACCATACCAGGAGTAATTGAAGACGTAACAGATATTATTCTTAATCTGAAAGGTGTACGCCTGAGGTTTTTCAAGGATGAAGAAAAGATCCTGATATTGGAAAAACAAGGGCCGGGAGAAATGTGTGCCGAGGATTTAATTGCTCCACATGGTGGAGTTGAGGTACTGAATCCAGATCATCATATTGCCACATTGACGGAAGATGGTGAACTGCGGATGGAATTAATGGCTAAATGGGGCAAGGGATACATCTCTGCTGAAAGCGATAAGGACCCTGATCAGCCCATAGGTACTATAGCTATAGATGCTCTGTTTTCGCCAATTCAGAAGGTCAATTTTGTTGTTACGAAAGCCCGTGTTGGTCAGATAACTGATTATGACAAGTTGACCATGGAGGTCTTGACCGATGGTACAGTCCTTCCTGAGGACGCCATGGCTTATGCCGCAAAGATTCTGAAGGATCAATTTACGGTGTTTATTAACTTTGACGAGAAGGAGGAGTCTGAAGAGAAAAAGCTCTCTCATGACTTTGAAGGCAAACTCGAATATCTGAACCGAAAAATTGATGAACTGGAATTTTCTGTACGCTCGGCCAATTGCCTTAAAAACGCAAACATACACTACATTGGTGAGCTAGTACAAAAAACAGAGCAAGAGATGCTCAAGACAAAAAATTTTGGCCGAAAATCTTTGCAAGAGATCCAGGAAAACCTTGATGGTATGGGATTGCATCTCGGGATGAAGCTCCAGGGATGGACTCAACCTGAAAAAACAGATGAGGAAGAAAATCCTGATAAAAAAGAAGGTGATGAGTAATGAGGCACCGAAGAAGGACGTGTAGACTGGGGTGTAAGACAGCTCATCGCAAGGCGATGCTCGGGAATATGGTAACATCGCTTTTAAGGCATGGTCGAATTGTTACAACAGTTCCGAGGGCCAAAGAGGTCAGGCGTGTGGCTGACAAAATGGTTACTCTGGCGAAAAGATCGAGTCTCCATGCAAGGCGTCAGGCATTTTCAGTCATACGTGATCGCAAAGTCGTTTCGAAGCTTTTTGATGAGTGGGGGCAGGAGTTTGCCGATCGAAATGGTGGTTATACCAGGATAGTAAGGATTGGCCCACGAAGGGGAGACGCTGCCATGATGTCTATTGTGGAACTGGTCACCGACTCCCTGGAGAAGCCCAAGCCTCGACGTAAGCCTCAAAAGATAGTATCTGCTGAATCCGTGATACCGCAGGCTGCTCCGGTGCCTGTAGATAAGCTGGAAAGCATGAAAGAGGAGAAGAGCACTGCTGAGGAAATCGTAATCAGTGAGGAGGCATCCGTCGTCGAGGCTGGAAGCGTAGAGGAAAAATCCGCTACCGAGGTTGAGGCCGTAGGAGCAGATGCAAGCGAGGATCACGAAGCCTCCGGCAATCAGACTTCCGAGGTAAATGTTGATTCAAAAGAGGATGAAGTGCAAGAGGAGGAAAAGGGCGTAGAGACAGATACAGTTCGGTAGGTTGCGGTAAAACGGGCGCTGTAATCCCTTAAACGCTTACAAAAATATATTGCATTTGGTGTCGTATAACACGCCATAAATAAGATTGATTGCCCTCAGAGCTGCAAGTTTTGAGGGCATTATTTGTTGATAAAGCCGACTAAGGAACGTACAATAAATAACTTGAACAAATTAACGTCTTTTTTGCCGTCTTC
>JAGGRV010000541.1 GCA_021159445.1 Deltaproteobacteria bacterium
TTTACCGCAACCCACCGAACTGTAAGCGTTTACAGGGTGCTGCAGATGCGAGGCGACGGGTATGCAGACGTACTCCCTGTACTTCAAGTGCCCGACAACAAAGCAGATGCGGTGCCCTGTGAACGCTTACAAAAATTTATTGTGCCAGTTTACTGCATCCCTGATAGTTCCATCCAGTGGGCGTGGTTGGTGCCCCAACGTTTTCCATGTCCAGGTGCCGTTAAATTCGAGTGAACGCTTACATAGCTTAACCCCGGCAATTGAACTTCTCGGCTTCTTGCCCGTTACGATGCCTAAATAATGTTCCATATAGCTCCAGGCCAATGCTACAGGATAGGGGATTTTAATTTTGGGGCATGACACGCCGCTTATCCTGCTCAGATGCTGGAAAAACTCATAGAGGGTGAGGTTATAGGCGGACAGTATATATCTGTACCCCGGCTGGCCATGTTCTGCAGCGAGGCGGTGTCCTGTGGCCACGTCCCGAACATCAACGAAATTGAGCGTACAATCGAGGTAACCCGGAATTTTCCCCTGGAGGAAATCCGATATCATTCGCCCTGGGGGTGTTAAATTTCTGTCTCCGGGACCTATAGGCAATGTAGGGCATACCGCGACCGCTGGAAGACCGTCCTTTGCAGCCCTGAAAACGGCCTGCTCAGCCAGCAATTTTGAGCGGCAATATGGACCAATCATGTCTTCCATGCGCGGCTGAATATCTTCCGTGATTGGTTCCTTTCTGGAGGGGGTGGCAAGAATTGACTCCGTACTGGTGAAAATAAACCGTTTTATGCCTGCCTGCTTGGCTGTCTTGAGTACATTAATGGTTCCTTCGTGGTTTGTACGGTCAAAGAACTTGGGATCTCTGCTCCATAGCTGAGGAGTGCCACCCAGATGATAGACTGTACTACAACCGTCCATAGCAGAAGATAGCTGACTGAGGTTTAAGATGTCCCCGCATACCGCTTCAACAGGTTGATACGTTTCGTCTTCAGGAAACGGATTCAGGTCGTATACCCTTACCCTTTCTCCCCGTTGAACTAGTTCCCTGACAAGGTGACTACCTATAAAGCCGCTTCCCCCGATTACAAGATTCATTGAATCCTTTTTGTTTCTGAAATTATACTTCATAAGGTCTCTAAAATTACCTATATTTCTTTATTAATTCCGCCCGATGCTGGGTATAGGCATCCCTGAAGAAGATATATGGGTCAAAGGCATCCCTCTTGAGGTCGTCATATTCCTCCGGATTGATTGAAACATAATTGACAATATCTACCGAAAATATAATGAGCTTGTCCCGAAAGGTAATGAAATAGTTCTGAGGCAACGTAAAATACCCGGCAAAGGTCCCGATTCCGTCCCTTGCGCTGGATGGGCCAATCAACGGGAGGACCAAGTAAAATCCATGGCCTATGCCATAATGTCCCATGGTTTGGCCAAAATCAGCCTTTTTTGTTCTTATGTCCCACCAGTCCCTTGCAGGATCGAAGAGACCGCCTAATCCGAATGTAGTGTTTATAACAAGGCGGGCAATTTCGGTTCCTCCATCCTTAAAGCGTCCCTGCAGCAGACAGTTGGCGAAGCTGATCGGCGTCTTGCTGTTATTCATTGCACGCCCAAGGGCTACTCTCAGGTCCTTGGGAAGAACAAATGAAAAAACCTTGGACACAGGTTTCAGAAAATAATAATATAATTTGTCGTTTATCTGAAACATTACACGGTTAAAAGGTTCTAACGGATCGGCGATAGGCTCGATTTCTTCTTCAAAAAAGAGAGCTTCCTCCCAATCTTCGTCGAATTTTTCGCTGTCCTTCTCCTCGACGATTTCAGGATAGGACTTTTGGAATGCTGAGCTAGGTTCAGCTAGAGGGACTTGAGACGGCGATATCTGGTCTGCATGGACATAGACTGTTTGAATGAGAAACAACATGCATATAGGAAATATACAAATAATTTTCATCCAACCATCCTTTCTACAGATATCCATAATTCCGGCTTAAGCCATTGGCGTATTCAATGGTGGGGCATGGGACAGAAGTTTCATGCCTAACGGATGCTGACAAGAAATTGCTTTTAATGATTTGGGGAATGGTTTTTCCGGGTAACCTCAATTAATATATTTTATCACGATTTTGACTCATCAGTCAACTATTTGGTATCAATATCCTTATACCCCGCAGCTTGCCGCGGGGTAATTCATTATGTAGAATTATCCTAACTACTCACGTAGTCAGGCTGAAGCTGTTTAGACTGAAGGCTGAAGGGGTTAGAAGAGCACGATTGCCGTACTTTGGCGGAAATATCTGGTTCTTGCACCAAACATGGCTTTAAAATGCGCTTTTTCCTAACAGCCTTCAGCCTTCAGCCTATCCACCTGAGTAGTTACGAATTATCCTAAAATTTAAAAAGTCTATTCAATATATACATAAACAGATGGAGTAGGGAATGGAAATCATTCTGGCCAATCCGAGGGGATTTTGTGCGGGTGTGATCCGGGCCATCAAGACGGTCCGGCTCACTCTTGAGAAATGCGGCGCGCCTGTGTATGTTCTGCATGAAATTGTTCACAATAGGCATGTGATCCATGAACTTCAGGAACAGGGCGCGATTTTTGTGGAATATCTTTCCGATATTCCGACAGGGGCCGTTACCATTTTCAGTGCTCATGGCGTCTCCAGGGCCGTAGAAGAACAAGCGGCCGAACTGGGGCTTAGGACCATCGACGCGACATGTCCTCTTGTGGCCAGTGTCCACAGAATGGCGGAAAAATATCATAAGGAAGGATATGATGTGGTCATCATCGGCCATCATGATCATCCTGAGGTGGAGGGGACTGCCGGAAGAATCGATGGGCATGTCCATCTCATATCAACCGTTGAAGAAGTCAAGACCTTGCAGGTGAATGGTCCCACACGTATAGCCTATGTCACCCAGACCACCCTAAGCCAGGATGATATTGCCGAAGTGCTCCAAGCCCTGGAAAAGCAGTTTCCAGATATCAAGGGACCGATCTCAAACATCTGTTACGCTACCCAGAATCGGCAAAATGCCGTAAAGGATCTGGCCGGTAAAACGGACTTGCTCTTTGTAGTAGGCTCAAAAAACAGCTCCAACTCCAACCGGCTCAAGGAAGTGGGAACGCGCCAGGGAATTGACTGTTATCTGATCGATGATGCCGGCGATATCGATCCGGCCTGGCTTGAGGGTATACGACGTGTTGGAGTGACGGCTGGCGCTTCTGCCCCGGAGCGGCTGGTTGACGGCGTGATTCATTGGTTGCAGGATTACGGGGCAACAACCTTTCGCGAAATGGCCGGCAAAAAAGAGAAGGTGAGGTTCGAACCCGCAGAGCTTGACGAGCAATCGAACTAAAGCGATAGTAAATTATTCACTCCATGCCGATAAGGAGTGTAGACAGTTACGAAACAATGAGAGGAGATATGGAAAAATCTGCCATGCCTGTATCAGGAAGCCATCTTGCCGATAAGAACCCGGTTTCGCTACAGGCCCTGCAGGCCTTTGACCAGAAAGACCGCAAGGCCGATAAGGCAAAAAAGCGTTTGTTTATCGGACTGGTCATGGGCACCAACGGAATGGCGATTTTCTTTCTTTTTCTGGTCTGGGCCATGTCGACCTTCGACCTTGCCCACATTCACCCCTTGGGACCCATCCTGTTAGGACTTGTCATCGGTTGCATTATAGTGCTTGTCGGCCTGGCCTCGCTTAGCCTCGTTCTTAGTATCAGGTTCGGTAAAACCCTGCCTTTTTTCTCCCGGATGCGGGGTCTGACAGTCAAGCTGTTTCTGCCGTTCATGATCCTGCTTGGTCAGGCCATCGGCATATCCAAGAACAAAGTCCGTTCATCATTTGTGGAGGTAAACAACGAACTCGTCCTGAAGACGGCAGGACGCTACAAGCCGGAAGAGATGCTGCTGCTCATGCCTCATTGTCTGCAGAGATCCAAGTGCAAAATACGTCTGACCTACTCCATCCATAACTGCAAACGTTGCGGCAAATGTCCCATTAGCGACTTGATTGCCCTGAGCGAACGGTACTCTGTCTTTCTGGCCATTGCCACCGGCGGCACCATTGCCCGCAGAATCGTGATCCAGCGCATGCCAAAGATGATTGTGGCCGTGGCCTGCGAGCGGGATATGGCCAGCGGTATCCAGGATACCTATCCGCTGCCGGTCTATGGGGTATTGAATACCAGGCCCAACGGGCCCTGTCTCGACACCCAGGTCGCCATAGAAAGTGTAGAACAGGCCCTCCGCAGATTCATGCAACCCCAATACTATCCGGAAAACCTGCATCAAGACCAGGATGCCGATGGCAAAGAAACAGCCGATGTCAGAGAAAATCTTGTTGAAACCGGACAGGCTGTAGCCGGAGCTGCCTGAGTGATGAACCGCACTCCCTCATCCATGATCTTCTCTAGGTAACCTGATGGGAATACCAATTCTTCAAAAAGCCCGTATCGGGAAATATATCGTCAGCCGGATGCTGATGAGACAGAAGCGCTTTCCGCTTGTGCTGATGCTTGAGCCTCTTTTTCGCTGCAACCTGCGCTGTAAGGGTTGCGGCAAAGTGAATTATCCCCCCGAGGTACTACGCAACCAGCTAAGTGCCGAAGAATGTGTAGGAGCGGCTGAAGAATGCGGTGCTCCAGTCGTGAGCATAGCCGGAGGCGAACCATTACTCCACCCGGAGATTACTACTATTGTCAATGAGCTAATCAGCCGCAAACGGTTTATCTATCTTTGTACCAATGGCCTGCTCGTGGAAAAGCGATTTCACGATTTTTTCCCTAGTCCCTATCTCACATTTAATGTCCATCTGGATGGTATGTATGAGCGCCACGATCTCTCCGTCTGTCATGAAGGGGCCTTTAAAAAGGCTACTGAAGCCATCCGTAAGCTGGTAGCGGCCGGTTTCAGGGTAACCACCAATACCACCTTTTTCAAAGGACAGACAGCCAAATCAGCGGGTCAGTTGTTTGACCATCTCAGCTCCCTAGGAGTTGAGGCCATGACCGTGGCCGCTGGTTTTAATTACGAATCAGCCGATGATCAGGACTGCTTTCTGGGCAGGGAAGGCACAAAAGAGCTGTTCAGGACCATTCTCCGTCAGGCCAAGCCGTCCTGGACCTTTAACCACTCAAGCCTGTATCTCGATTTTTTGGCAGGAAACCGTGATTACGCATGCACACCATGGGGGAATCCGACCAGGAACCAGTTTGGCTGGCAAAAGCCGTGTTATTTGCTCAATGATGGCTACGTGGCCACCTACCGTGAGTTGATAGAGGACACCGATTGGAGCCGGTACGGGGTAGGACGTGATCCCCGATGTGCCGACTGCATGCTCCACTGCGGTTTTGAGGCAAGCGCTGTCCTGGATACGGTCAGACATCCCTGGCGGGCATTCACTGTTAGCCTGCGCGGACCGGGGGAATAACATATCGTGCCTGAGCAGCGGACAGAAACGGTTCATCGACTAGAAGCCAGGCCCTTTCCAGGGCGATCAGGGCCTGACGGAACCGGCAGGCCATTCGTATCATATCCCACAGGAGCCAGGGACGCCGCACAAGATGAGCCAGGAGATAGCCGATCCTGGGATTGCCATGCTCATCTACCGCTGCCAGCAAAGCATCAGCCACAGTCTGACCGGCCGGATCACATACGGCCCGCAGGCAGAAAAAAGGGAGTCCTGCTTCTTCGGCAACTTCGCAAACCGCTCTGCTCTCCATGTCCACTGCTAAGGCTCCGGTCAGTCGATGAGTGCTCAGCTTTGAGGCTGCGGTTGAAATCGGTTTGGGTGAACAGAGTATGGGGCCTCGATAAAAGTGGATGATGTTCTCTTGAAATTTTTCTGCAATGTAATCAATAAGCCCGGCGTCGGCTCTGAAACTGACAGGCATAACTTGTGTTGGGGACAGTTCGGGCAAGGCATGGTCCCAGGCCAGTACCTGGTCGGCCAGTACCAGGTCTCCAGTCTTCAGGGCGGGGTGTAAGCCGCCGGATATACCGAATGAGACGAGCAAGTCACTTATGTCGGCCAGATATTCTGCCTGTCTGCGAGCAGCCTGCAGGCCGATTCCTGACTTACAGACAATTATTCTTCTTTTTTCCGGCGACCCTTGCATTATCTTGTCTGTTACCCGGGTCAGTACTCTGACTTCAGCCGGGAGGGCTGCGACGACGCCGATGGTGGGAAACGAGTCAGTATGCATTGCGTCTGCCGGTACAATAAGATTGGAAGGTGCTAAAATTCATGGATTCGACCCCTCATAGCATGATCACAGACAGCCTGCAACAGGGGATCGAAAGGGGGGTATCATGGTTGTTGGATAACCACCGGCCGGAAGGATTCTGGGTAGGGAACCTGGAAACCAACTCCTGCATGGAAGCACAGTGGGTTCTGGCCATGCATTTCCTTGGTGTGGAGGATGATCCGAAGTATGAATCGGTAATCCGGGCAATCCTGAACGAGCAACGGCCGGACGGTTCATGGGAGGTCTACTATCAGGCGCCCATGGGCGACATCAACGCCACGGTAGAGTGCTATACAGCGCTCAGGGCCTCCGGCATGCCGGTTGATGCCCTGCCTCTCCGTAAGGCGAGAAAATGGATCATCGAGCATGGCGGGCTGGGGGGTCTCCGGGTCTTTACCAGATACTGGCTTGCCCTGTTTGGTGAATGGCCCTGGGATGTTACTCCGGCACTGCCTCCGGAAATCATATTCCTGCCATCCTGGGCCCCCTTTAATGTCTACCGGTTTGCCTCCTGGGCTCGGGGCACCATTATCCCGTTGACAGTGCTGAGGGCTAGGCGGCCGGTCAGAAAACTCCCGCCGGAGCACCGGATCGATGAGCTTTTTCCTGAGACACTGGATCATTTCGATTACCGATCAGCCAGTAAAGGCCATACCTCTTTCTGGCAGCGCCCCTTTTATGTATCTGACTGGTTGTTGAGCCGGTATACCGGGTTTCCGTTTCGCCCAGGCCGGGAATTGGCCATCCGTCAATGTCTGGAGTGGATTATTCGTCATCAGGAGGCGGACGGGGCATGGAGCGGCATTCAGCCGCCATGGATCTATTCGCTGATGGCTTTGAATGTGGAAGGATACGCTGTTGATCATCCAGTGCTGGCTGCCGGACTTGATGCCTGGAATCAACACTGGAAATTCGAGAAAAATGGGGCTATCTATCTCCAGGCCAGTGATACGCCTGTGTGGGACACTGTGCTTTCACTCCTTGCCCTTCTGGACTGCGGTCAGGATTTCAATGCAACACCGCAGATGCAAGCCGCTCTGGAATGGATCCTGAACGAACAGGTTATGGCAGGAGGGGACTGGCAGGTCTATGTCAAAGATGTGGAGCCTGGTGGATGGGCCTTTGAGCGGCAAAACGACTTTTATCCCGATGTGGACGATACGGCAGTGGCCATAATTGTCCTGCTCAGGTTGCTGCCTGTCCTGGGCTCCGGTCTGCGGAGCCGGGTTGATCTGTCTGTACGCAGGGCAGTGGCCTGGATGAATGCCATGCAGAGCTCAAACGGCGGCTGGGGTGCCTTCGACAAAGACAACACCAGCCGTTTTATTACCCTTATTCCCTTCTGTGACTTCGGCGAGACGCTGGATCCGCCGAGTGCTGATGTGACAGCCCATGTACTGGAGGCCCTGGGGCTTCTGGGGCGGGGGATGGATGATCCCGTTGTCGCCCGGGCCTACAGATATATCCGGTCGGAGCAGGAAGATGACGGTAGCTGGTTCGGCCGCTGGGGGGTCAATCATATCTATGGAACAGCCGCGGTCCTCCCGGCCCTGGAGGCCATTGGCGAGGATATGAATGCGCCCTATGTGCAAAAGGCGGCCCAATGGATCGTGGACCACCAGAACCCGGAGGGTGGCTGGGGCGAAAGCTGCGGCTCTTATATGGATATCACACTCAGAGGATGTGGTCCCAGTACCGCGTCACAGACCGGCTGGGCACTCATGGCCCTTGTGGCCACGGGGTCCCATGCCTATGATCAGGTGATTGAACGAGGACTGGAATGGCTGCTGACAACGCAACGCACTGACGGTACCTGGGATGAGCCACAATATACCGGCACCGGTTTCCCTGGTTACGGCACCGGCGAACGCACCGACATTGCCAAAGCGGCGGATAACCTGGATCAGGGCAGCGAGCTTGCCAGAGGTTTTATGCTCAACTACAACATGTACCGCCATTATTTCCCGCTCATGGCCATGGGCAGAGCACGGCGTCATCTTAGGAACGGGAGATAAATAAGTTGAACAAAAATTAACAGGATTTTTTGTTGTATTCAAGGCGCGAGGAGCGAGCATAACGGGTTATGTGATCGACGAGCAACGAAGAAGACGGCAAAAAAGACGTTAATTTGTTCAAGTTATTTATTGTACGTTCCTTAGCGGGTAAAATCCACAACCAGTTATCACTCCACAGCAGAAGCATTTTGCTTCTCTAACAATAATTCCACTATCTAACCGCATAGGTCCAAATTTTTCCACTGGAACTTATGCAAATGATTCTATCGTCCGTAAAGTCTAATGAAGTGTTAGGCAGAATTAAACTAAGCTTTTAGCCTTTAGCAGTTAGCTATTAGGTAAAAAACTTTCTATAAAAACGGACTGTTAAGCTAAAAGATAAAAGCTAATCGCTCAACTTAAGTTATAATGAAGTACAAAATCCTGATAGTTGAAGACAATAAAAAACTGGCAAGCCTTTTTCAAGAGGCCTTGGGTGATGAGTATGATACACATCGGGCCTTTAACTTGAAACAGGCTAAGGCCTGTCTTGATGGTATCCACGGCCTTTTATTGGACCTCCAGCTCCCTGACGGCGAGGGGCTGAGTCTTATCAAGCCTGCTCGGCAAATAAATCCTTCCTGTATAATAATCGTAGTTACGGCCTATGGCACCATCCAAAAAGCAGTTGAGGCTTTAAATCTGGGGGCCACTGATTTCCTGGAGAAGCCCGTGGATCTTGAGGCCCTTGCTCAACGCTTTCAGAATCTGTTTCCGTTGCAGGGGATCAAAGACCTTGTGGCTGAATCAGCCAAGATGGTTAAGATGTTGCAAATGGCAGACCGGGTGGCTTCTACACCTTTTCCCGTTCTTATTACAGGAGAGACTGGAACCGGAAAGGATGTGCTGGCTCGTTATATTCATCAGCACAGCGGTCGGAAAAAATTCATAGGGCTCAATTGTGCAAGCGTGCCTCAGGAATTGGCAGATTCAATGCTTTTTGGTCATTTGAAGGGCAGCTTTACAGGGGCGATCGAGACACGCAAAGGCCTTCTTTCTGCGGCCGAAGGGGGCACTCTTTTTTTGGACGAGATTGGAGAACTACCGCTTTCTCTTCAGCCGAAGCTCTTGAGGTTTTTAGACTCTGGTTGTTATCTGCCATTGGGTAGCAACCAGGAATCAAAAAGCGATGCCCGGATCATTGCAGCAACAAACAAAGACCTGAAAAAGGCTGTAAAAGAGGGCTTTTTCAGGAAAGATCTACACTTTCGTCTTACGACCTTTCCTATTCATATTCCATTTCTCAGGGAGAGAAAAGACGACATTATTCCCTTGGTTAACTATCACCTTGAAAGGGTTGAACAAATGCTGGGCCGGAGGGTCTGTTTGTCAGATAGTGCAAAGGAGCTTCTTCTGGAATATCATTTTCCGGGAAATGTAAGAGAGCTTTTTAATTTATTAGATCGAACCGCACTTTTGACAGGAGGCAATATTACTGATGGTTCCCTCAGATCGTTTTTAAGTCCTCCTCCTGAAGATGAGCCGGTGCCGGGTGATTTCTGGTCGGAAAGCAGATGCCATGTCTTGAAAAGGGAAAAAGAACTCATAAATGAGGCACTGGCAGCAGCCGGGGGAAACAAGGCCGCTGCAGCCCGCGCTCTTAAGGTCAGTTACAAGACCCTCCTTAATAAGATAAAAAAATTAGGCTTATGAGGCCCTGCATCCTTTTTTAAATTCAAAATGCAAAATTTAGAATTCAAAATTGTGTCTGAACGGCCTTTTCGTTCGGACACTAATTACGCTGATTGACATAGGATAGGTTGAACGGTACATTGAAACAGAATTTATGATCTGTCATTAACTTAAATTAAGCGATTAGCCTTTAGCTATTAGTTAAATGATTACAGGATGTTTTGCTATTACAAACTTTCACCCATTGGGTGTTATTTCTAATTAACGTAATACCTTGATTTTTCAAAGCTAAACGCTAATGGCTAACAGCTAAACGCTCAATTTAGAATTAAATATGACAGTCTTTCTTCTAAGAGAGGGATAGAGGATGTTCGGGTTAGGGATGCCTGAGTTGCTGGTTATTTTGGTTATAATTCTCGTCATTTTTGGTGCTGGTAAGCTGCCAAAAATTGGTGAGGGCCTTGGAAAGGGTATCAGTAATTTCAAAAAGTCTATAAAGGAGAATGAAGAGATTGGAGATGATGCCAGCCAGGACGAAAAGACCGGGCCATCATCGGGTCATGAAAAATAGCTACCTTTTTAAGGCTGACAATATCTTTTAAGTATAGATCCCAGGACCTAAATCCGCTATATGAAAACATCATCCTCGACTTATCAAGATACTTCAATCTGGCGTTTTTTTGCGTCGGTCCGTCTGGCTGTATTTCTTTTAATTACTCTGGCAATAACCTCTATTGTCGGTACTGTTATACCCCAGGGAGAATCACTTCAGTTCTATCTGGAAACGTTTGGCCCCAACTTTTTTCGAATCATAAAACTCCTCCATTTATATGACACTTATCATTCCTGGTGGTATCTGATCTTACTAGGGCTTTTTAGCACTAATCTGGTGGTCTGTACCCTGAAGCGTTTGCCATTTACGCTTAAACTTTACAGGAGAGACAACCTGTCCGTGGATTCCGGGCGTCTGTTAAAGATGCCTTTTAAAAAGGAATGGGAAATAAAAGAGGAACTGGATAATGATTCCACTCAATCGATTATCTCAGCATTTAAAGAGGTTGTTGGCAAGTTCCGTGAACGCTCAGATGTAGATGGGGGCAAGCTGTTTCTGGCGGAACGCGGAAAATGGAGCTACTGGGGCGTATATGGTCTGCATGGCAGTATACTGATTATTTTCTTCGGTGCCCTGGTAGGATTATTTTTGGGGTTCAAGGGCAGCGTCATGTTGCCGGAAGGGGAAAAAATAGATCAAATTGTGAACAGGCAGTCAGGAGAGCACATACCTCTTGGTTTTTCAGTCCGTTGTGATCGCTTTTATATTTCCTTTTACGATAATGGCGCACCCCAAGAGTACCGATCTGACTTGACGGTATTAAATGATGATAAGGAGGTCTTCCATAAGTCCATCGTTGTTAATGATCCTATGGAATATAGGGGTGTTACTTTTTACCAGGCAAGCTATCGGGCTATTCCTGAAGTAACCGTGCAGGTCGCCAAGTCTGCTACCTTGCATCGTTCCCTGACTATTTCTGCATTTCAAAGGGCCTTATGGCCGGAGGAACAACTGAGCTTTGGCTTGATGCAGTATCAGCCCAACGTCCATGGCAAGCCTGCAGCTCAGATATGGGTTGGAGACCAGGAAGGCAGGGAAGGTAGTTTCTGGCTTTTAAAGGGAAACAAAAAGGAATTTAAAAAGGGTGAGAACTTGTATAAGATTTCCCTTACTAATGCCAAACAACGGTATCTGACAGGGTTGCAAGTCAAGAAAGACCCCGGAGTCTGGATAGTGTGGTTGGGCTGTACAGTCCTCATTGTTGGTTTTGCCATAGTATTCTGGGTTCCGCATAGACGCATGTGGCTCTGGATGGGTCGCCGGAAGGGCAAGATCACTGTGATTCTTTCCGGTCAGACCAACAAGAATAAATTGCAGTTTGAAAAAGACATCAAAAAGATCGAAAAGGCTTTAGATTCCAGCCTAGGAGCACGGCAATGACCTTTTCCAGTTCATATCTTTTCAGTTTAACTACTTTCATATACCTGGGGGCTGCTGCGCTCTATTTGACACACTGGATCTTCAGGGTGCAGAAGGTTGGTTTGTTGGCCACGGTCGTCACAGTTGGAGGCCTTGTAATTCAGACGGTCGGATTAGGCCTCAGATGGATAGAGTCTTACCAATTGGGTTATGGACACGCACCGCTCTCAAACCTTTATGAGTCCATGGTATTTTTTTCGTGGATAACAGTACTGGTTTACTTGATTATAGAATGGCAGGTAAAGCGACGTGTGATAGGGGCCTTTGCAACCCCATTTGCATCCCTTGCCATGGCCTACGCATCTTTTAGCCCTAATGTTGAAGATGAAATACAGCCTCTCATTCCAGCCCTTAAGAGTAATTGGCTCATTGCCCACGTCGTCACGTGTTTCCTCGGATATGCATCTTTTGCTGTTGCCTGCGGACTCGGTATTATGTATCTTTTTAAAAATAGATTCAGCGGGGCATCAGAGGGAATAATTGGTGTTATGCCTGATTGCAAAGTCCTTGATGAGTTGATGCATCAGACAATAATCTTTGGTTTCCTCTGGTTGACCCTTGGTATAATTACAGGTGCTGTTTGGGCCAACGATGCCTGGGGTACATATTGGAGTTGGGATCCAAAGGAGACCTGGTCATTGATAACATGGTTTGTATATGCTACGGCCCTGCACGCAAGATTTGTCAGGGGCTGGGCCGGTCGCAGGATTGCCTACTTATCAATAGTGGGTTTTGTTGCAGTGATGTTTACATACTTTGGGGTGAACTTCCTGCTTTCGGGGTTACATAGTTACGGGTCACAATAAATGTTGGTAAGCGTTCACAGGGCACCGCATCTGCTTTGTTGTCGGGCACTTGAAGTACAGGGAGTACGTCTGCGTACCCTCCGCCTCGCATCTGCAGCACCCTGTAAACGCTTACAGTTCGGCAGGTTGCGGTAAAACGGGCGTTGTAACCCCGTGAACGGTTACAAATTAAGGTATATGTCTTTTAAATCTTCTTCCACAATTCAACATTTAACATTCACAATTCAACATTGTCTATAAAGGGGTTTTAATGTTTGGTTTAGGCACACAGGAACTGTTGGTCATTCTGGTAATTGCCTTTTTTATCTTTGGAGGTAAGAAGCTTCCTGAAATAGGGGCGGGACTTGGAAAGGGACTGAGGGCCTTCAAGTCCGGTTTGAAGGATCTTGAAAATGAGGTCGATTCGGGAAAACTTCTAGAGGACACATCCAGCAGTTCATCAAAAACAGAAGGCAAGAAAAAGGTTTAGTGGCTTTTCAGATTGTGTAGTATGCCTTTCTTCAAGCAAGCCATGATCCTCGCCGCGGGTCTGGGTACACGCTTGCAGCCCCTTACATTTCACTTACCCAAGCCTTTATTCCCAGTATTAAACATTCCTTTGCTTTACAGGTTACTTTACCAGCTTGAGGAGGCAGGGTTCAAAAAAATTGTGATCAACTGCTTTCACCTTGCACATCTAGTGCTGGAGATGGTGGGGTCTTATAAAGGCAGGGCTGAAATTGTAACACTAGTGGAACCATCACTACTGGGAACCGGCGGGGCACTCAAAAATGCAATATCTCATATCTCAAAAAACAAACCCCTGCTGGTTATAAACGGAGATGTAGTAACAGATCTGGATTTGGCCAGAGTAGTTAATCTGCATCAGCACCATGGAGCTAAGGCATCGCTGGTGGTCCACAAGAAGGAGCCGTGGAACAATGTGGCTGTGATGGACGAAAATATTTTGGGTTTTAATTACAGCGGGCCGGATGCCATGGCCTTTACTGGTATTTCTGTGCTGGAACCGGAGTTTATAAGGACTATCCCTGAAGATTGTCCAAGCTCCTTGGTTGACGCATTTAAGGTCGCGATTGATAAGGGTAATCGCTTACAGGCCTTGAGAGCTAATCAAATTGCCGGTCATGACATATGGGAGGATATAGGATCGCCCGGAGGATATCTTTCTGCCCACAGAGTGCTTCTCACAGGTAAAAATAACAGGTGCCTGGTTGGGCAGGGCACTGAGTTGCCCGGCGATCTTATATGGAAGGACTGGGTCTCTATAGGGCATAGGGTAAGCTTAGGATCTGGTGTCACTCTTTGTAGGAGCGTGATTTGGGAGGGAAGCGATGTCCCTCCCGGAGCAGTCCTTGAGGATTGTATTTTTAGTCCTTATGGAAATATTAGGAACGGGAGATAAATAAGTTGAACAAAAATTAATAGGATTTTTTGTTGTATTCAAGGCGCGAGGAGCGAGCATAACGGGTTATGTGATCGACGAGCAACGAAGAAGACGGCAAAAAAAACATTAATTTGTTCAAGTTATTTATTGTACGTTCCTTAGTTCTTGATTACACTGCAAAAAGTCTGAAACATGATTCCGCTCAAAAAGCCAGAGATAGCCGAGAAGGCTATGGAAGGAGTGAATTCTTGAGCCATCGTCGAGTCGCTTGGTCCTTACTTTTTCCATCGCAGAATCG
>JAGGRV010000182.1 GCA_021159445.1 Deltaproteobacteria bacterium
ACGTCTGCGTACCCTCCGCCTCGCATCTGCAGCACCCTGTAAACGCTTACAGTTCGGTTGGTTGCGGTAAAACAGGCGTTGTAATCCCGTGAACGGTTCCCTTTTTTTAACCTGTGCGGTTAGCCTTTTGCCATTAGCCTTTGGATAAAACTGTTCAACATCCTCGTTGGCCAGTTCAACCTTAATGACATCAGGCAGGTCAAGGGCCTCATAGTCAGCACACAACTTTTTGTCAGTGTCGTACCAGAAGATGATACGGTGCCGGTCAAAGATTTTTTTGAGTGGTTCCTGAATATTGCTCATAGTAAAATTTGTTATAGCCGCAAAAAGACACAAAATACGCAAAAATAAAAAACAGCTTCCTGCAATATCAGTTGGTTATAAGTATTATAAATTTTACATCCGACTTTTTGCGAGATCATCACAATTTGAATCCAGATATAACCTCAAAACTTCGGTCGAGGATATCTTCTATCTGATCTACTGTTACGGATAGAGGAAGGAAAAAATATACTATGTCACCTAATGGCCGTAGAATCAATCCCTTATTTAGTCCCTCTTTATAAATCGTCCATCCTACCCTTTTCTCAGTTGGAAATGCGGTCCTGGTCTTCCGGTCCATGACCAGTTCGAGAGCAGCCACCATGCCGATCCCCCTAACGTCTCCCACCCAAGGCAGCTCTCCAAACTTTTTTATGCCGGACTGGAGGGCACTGATTTTATCCTGCAACCCATTAAGCACATTCTCTTGCTCAAATATCTCCAGAGAGGCCAGGGCCGCCGCAGATGCCAGCGGATTACCCGTAAAGGTATGGCCATGAAAGAATGTCCTGCCTTTTTTGTAGTCCGCATAAAAGGCATTATATACATCGTCAGTGGTTATAGTGGCTGCCATAGGCATATATCCGGCAGTCAGTCCCTTTGAAAGACATAGAAAATCAGGGCTTATTCCAGCGTGTTCAAGGGCGAACATGCGCCCGGTCCGCCCAAAGCCCGTGGCAACTTCATCCAGGATCAGGTGAACCCGGTAGTGAGAGACAAGCTCTGCCAGCCTTTTCAGATATTCCACAGGATATACTATCATCCCGCCCGCTGCCTGAATCAAAGGCTCAAGTATGATTCCTGCTATCTCATTGCCTTTATCGGCAAGCAACTTCTCAAGCGGACCCAGGCAGTCAAGGGAGCAATTTGGTGATTTGGTGATTTGGTGATTTGGTGATTGACCGGGTGGTCGCTTACCATATAGACAGCGATAACAATACGGGGATGGTATCCTGTAGGAATCAAAGGTAAGGGCATCAAAAGGGCTCTTGAACTTAGGGACTCCGCCCAGGCTCATGGCACCGATAGTGTCACCGTGATATCCCCTTTCAATGGACACGAAGCCTTCCCTTTGGGTCTCACCCATATGCTTCCAGTACTGAAGGGACATCTTTATTGCCACCTCACAGGCAGTGGAACCGTTGTCTGAATAAAAAATCCTGCTTAGTCTCTCCGGGGTCAAGACAGCAAGTTTTTCTGCCAGACGGATGGCCCCCTCATGGGTAGTGCTTGCAAAGTGAACGTGTTCCAGTCTTTCCAGTTGATCCCTGATGGCAGACTTGATCCTGGGATGGTTGTGACCATGGAGTATGCACCACCATGAGGATATGGTGTCATAGTAGCGTCGTCCCTGGGCATCAAATAAAAATACACCATCAGCTCGATCCACAAACAGGGGATTTTCCTTCTCAAAATCCTTCATCTGTGTATATGGGTGCCAGAGATATCTGCGATCAAGCTCCAGTAAGTCAACTTTCGATGTCATATTGGTTTACCTTTATAAATGGCCCGGATTCCAAGGGCTGGTCCAGGGTCTCTTGAAGGAAGGCGGTGAGATCAAGCCGGTTTCCATCGTGCCACCAGCGACGGAGGATGCTGCCGGTCTCAGGATTCAGTATCCAATCCTTACCTATGGCGTCGTTCAGGTATTCCCAAAAACAGGCAGCTCCCATAAAGGCATTGAAGTAGTCCAGGGAGTAAAAGTCAGGCATGAGATCAAAAAGATAGGTTTCCGGATCATAGTAAAAGCCGGTTTCCCTTTCCATCACTTCCGAGTAAAGGAACTGCCCTTTTTTGAGTTGGCCAAGGCGGAAGTTCTCCATCTCAATAACCAGTTTCGCAGTGTAACGGCGAGTCAAGATGAACAATTTCAGGGCATGGGCACGCGAGACGGTCTGAGCATTTTCAGAAGACAGCCCCAGGATTTCCTGGAGAAATTCCCTGGACATGCACATCCTCTGAAGAAGAAAGGCAAACGCCTCTGATAGGGCCCCTGACTGAAAAAAGTCCTTTTCTTCAGGTGGTAGCGCCGGGTCTGTGTAGATGAAGCTCAGGGCATGACCCAACTCGTGGAAAAGTGATTCCATATCCAGCCATCCCTGAAGTGGCCCTACAATGACGTGCACCTCTCCTGGTATATCCACAGGGATACAGTAGGACTGGCGACCAGGAATGCCTTCCGAGTGGATATGGAGAGCCGGATTCCCAACAAGGTCCATTCCCCATTTGTGGAAAAAGCTCATGATCCCGTCTATGCTGATTTCCTGGGGAAAGAGGTGGTCCAGATAACGAAGCCCTAAGAGGTAAATGGCATCAAAACGGGAGGCGTCCTTCATGGACAGGCCTGTAACCGTGTTTAGCCAAGGTTCAACAAGACCTCTGTATGTCTCTCTGGTTTCACTGAGAAAGTCCTGGGCATAAGCCCCGGATTCTGTCAGCGAGACGTCCCTTTTTTCTTCGCAAAAGGCAATATATTCAGGATAACCAAGATCGTGCTCCAGCACATTTAAAAGGGCCTTCCAAGAGCCATAACTGAAAGGGGCCAGAAAGGCGCAAAGAGAGCGTACTTCTTTGGCTAGTTCACTCCTGGCCTGGTTATCACCGGCATCCTGGCACCATGTAATTACTTCGGTAAATGGGACATTCCGGGCATTCACCTTGGCCTTGGCTCCCCGCATCCATGTATTCAGTACGGCCTGAAACGGCTCTACCTTTGACCGGATAAAATAATCAACTGCCTGGTAGTAAACCCGGCCGGCAAATCCCGTTGTACCAAAGGCGTGTTTTATTTCCTCAACGTCCGCTAATTCCATGGGACCAGAGGGGTCATTCCGGGTCTGCCCTGATCCAAGATGGAGAGAAAGGTCACGCCTCCTCATTTCCTTGGTCATAGTCAGAAGCTTTTCTGTCCATTCACGGCAGACCTGGTTCTGAAGTTCTGAAGTGGTCATTTATGTCTCATTCATGATTTCACTGAAAGTACTAAGGAACGTACAATAAATAACTTGAACAAATTAATGTTTTTTTTGCCGTCTTCTTCGTTGCTCGTCGATCACATAACCCGTTATGCTCGCTCCTCGCGCCTTGAATACAACAAAAAATCCTATTAATTTTTGTTCAACTTATTTATCTCCCGTTCCTAATAGCATAAAACCATGCGCATGTTTGGGCAACACCCCATACTAAACTTGCAAGAAAGATAGAAGATATTTTGTAATTGTTTGCTCAAAATTAAAGTATATCTGGTTTGTGTTCGATTTATAATAATGGGTAATGTTTTATTGCCATAGTCCTCAGGTGTTACGTTTTTTGTTATTTGTACTGCTTTTAAAATGCCTGCAAGAACCTTTAGTATAAGCCAAGACGGCCAAGGGATTTACAACCTTGAAGGAGAACTCTCTATCCATGAGTTGGACGAGTTCAAAGCCTTCTTGGAAGAGTCTCTCAAAGGCGCAGAGGAGGTTCCTATTTCCCTCGCCAAGGTCAGATTTATTGACACTGCTGCTCTTCAGTTGCTGATTGCCTTTAAACGACGGCTGGAACCTGAGGTCAAGCTGAGAATTTCCGCTGTCTCTGCTGAGGTGGAGGACATTTTGTCTCTTTGCGGTCTGAAGGCCGCATTGATGTAAAAGGTACGCCAAGGTGGAAAAGCACATTCTATTGGTAGATGATTCGCCTACGATGAGGTCGTCTGTTTCATTTTGCCTGCGAAATGCAGGATATGGAGTGACAGAAGCGACAGATGGTAAAGATGCCCTTCAAAAACTGCAATTCATAAAAGACAAAGATCAATCTCTGTCCTTAATTATCACCGACATTAATATGCCGGAGATGGATGGAATTACTTTCATATCCAAGGTAAAAGAGACCGAGCTAAAATTCCTTCCCATATTAGTCCTGACCACCGAGGCTGGGGAATCTATGATAGAAAAAGGCCGAGCTGCAGGCGTTTCCGGGTGGCTGCTGAAGCCTTTTCAGCCAGAACAGCTCCTGTGGGCTGTCAAGAAAGTCGTGTGGTCAAAATGAATGAACAAGAAGAGGTCTTAGAGATTTTTTTCTCCGAGTCAGATGACTTGCTCAAATTGGCAGAAGAAAGCCTTCTGTCGCTCGAATCCACACCAGAATCCATGCCAGATATAGAACAGCTTTTCAGGTCGGTTCATACCTTAAAGAGTAGTGCGGCAATGGTCGGATTTATGAATATTTCAGACTATGCCCACCTTCTTGAGACCCTCCTGGAACGTCTCAGGTCTCGTAAGTTGGACGTCACTAAGAACCTTATTACCATTCTTCTAAGCTCAATCGACTTTATTCGGTCTATGGTTGACAGGGTGTCTCAAGGGGAGACCGAAGAAGCAGCCCCGGGGGTCCTCGATGAACGAAAAGACCAGGTGAAGCGCTACTTGGGGATTGATGCCATGGATGCTCCTGGAGAGAAATTTGGGCCACCGGCCAAGGAAGCCACCAAGGAACCCCCGGAAGAGTTCAGCTTTTACAGAATCGACCTCGCGTTTCGAAAGGATCTTTTCTATTCTGGCCAGGACCCGATCCTGGTCTTATTGGGCCTATCCGAGCTGGGCGAATTTGTCGAGGTAATACCTGATCTTTCCGAATTTCCCGATTTTGAGAGCTTTTGTATGTATGATCTTTATATATCCTGGCGGGTGATCATTAAGACCAACCGGTCTTATGAGGATCTTGAAGACGTCTTCATGTTTGTCAAAGACGACAACGACATTCGTATTAAAAATGTCACCAAAAACTACAGAGAGGGCATTGATATAGGACTTGCTGAAAAAAAACTTGGTGAAGTGCTCTTGGAAACCGGAAAAATCACAGCAGGGGTATTGACCGATGCGTTGAATAAACAGAAGAAGCTGGGCGAGGTCTTGGTGGACGATGGAAGAATTGAGCCTGAAGAACTTCAAAAGGCCGTGGCCCTGCAGGAGGAAAGTCGCAAGGTCTATCGTAAAACAACTATTCGTGTTGATGTGAAAAAGCTTGATAACTTGGTAAACCTGGCTGAGGAAATGGGGATTGGAGTCTCTAAAGTGCTCATGTTATTTGAAAAATACGCGGGCCATGGACAAATAGAGATGCTGGAAGAGATAGAAAATCTCCTTAAGGTGAATCGAGAATTTGAGGAACGAGTCGCCCGGGTCAGGATGTTTCCTCTGGAAGGGACCTTCCAGAGATTCCAACGCATGGTAAGGGACCTTGCTTTTAAGCAAAACAAAGAGATCAAGGTGATCTCGGCCGGACTTGATACCGAATTGGACAAAGAGGTTATTGAACATATTTCAGACCCCTTAAAACACATTGTGCGAAATTGTCTTGATCATGGCATAGAAACTGCGGAAGAAAGGCAAGTAAAGGGCAAAGCGCCCTCGGGGATCATCGAATTAAAGGCCTATCAGAGAGGAGGAAGTATCTTTATTGAGATAAGTGACGACGGGAAAGGGATAGATTTAATGGACATTCGGCAGAAGGCGCTTGAAAAGGGCTGGATTCAGCCGGATCAAGTCTTGAGCAAGGAGGCCTTGCTGAGATTTATCTTTATGCCCGGATTTTCCACGAGCTCAAAAGTTACGGAACTCTCTGGAAGAGGGGTTGGGATGGATGTGGTCAAGACACAGATTGATCAGCTTGGCGGCACCATAGATATAGAAACGGAAAAGGACAGGGGGACCAGGTTTACCTTATGCCTGCCCTTGACATTTGCCCTCATGGATGTCTTGCACGTGATGGTGCATGACAATTCATATATGGTACCACTGCAGGCTGTTCTTGAAACCGAAAGGTTCGACAAGGGCCTCGTTAAAAGGTTCGGAGCCGAGGAAAGGGTGTACCCATTCCACGATGATTATCTTCCTCTTGTAGATATAGCAAAAATCCTTAACACGGGTGTACCTTCTGCAGGTGACAATACCTCTGCGCTGGTCTTTGTGGATACAGGGAAAAAGGCCTTCGGCATACCTGTGGAGCAGGTGCTGGAACCACGACCTGTTGTTGTTAAGAGCCTGGAGACAAACTACCGCACCATAAAGGGAATTGCCGGTGCCACCATTCTAGGGGATGGCTCGGTCTCACTCGTCTTGGATCTTTTAGGATTCGAAGAAATATTTTTCCAACATCTCTTTGAAGAAGCTGGATAATTATACAAGCTCGATTCATACATTAAGCATCCGATTTCATAATCCGTAGAGGTGAAGTCATGATAAATTGGATAGATAAACTGCTAAAAAGAACTGGACTTCGTGTCAAGATCCTTGTGGCAACAATCATGGTGGTCGGAGTATTTACCGGCTTGTTCTTTTATGAGGCCCTGTCTTCTTCTACTGAAAGAGTCTTGAATCAGATAGCACAATCGAGCCAAAGCCTGCTCAAAAATACTTACGGTGCCATCAGATATCCCATGTCAGTTGGGGACAGCAAGACAGTTGAAGCTCAACTGAAGGACATCAAAGAACACATGGAAGGCGTTGAGGTCTATATATCGGACTTCCACAACATCGTCATCTATGCCTCAGAAGAGGACCGCATTAACACCAATATCACGCGCTATTTATGGGGAAAAAAGATTCAGAAAGCCCTTGCCGACGCAACAAGCACGGGACTGTCGCCTAAAGAATCCCTTACGGAAACTAGAGATAAGGAGGCATTTTTGGTCACCATAATGCCCCTTTTGAACGAAAGCAGTTGTCATCACTGCCACGGTGCAAGTCAAAAAGTGCTGGGTGCCATGGTTGTGAAACACCCCGTAAAAGAGGTCTATACGTCGCTTACCGTAGCCAGAAATCGCCTAATCATGTCTTCTGCTCTGGAGATCATCGGGATCATACTTGTCATAAACTTCCTGTTTAATCGACTGGTAACCCGGCGTATCAAGTCTTTGGCAGAAAAAACGGACCAGGTCTCGGCAGGCGATATCAGCATCGAAGTCCACGATGATTCCATGGACTCCATTGGGAGGTTAGCTCGGAATTTCAACCAGATGATCAGAAACATCCGCGACCGCATAGAATATGCCAACAGCCTCAGCCGGGGCATCACAGATGCATTTCTTATGGTCGATCCTGATATGAAGATAACCTACATAAATGATGCGGCTGCCAAACTTGCCGGTGTCCGGCCTGAGGAGGTCCAGGGCAAGAGAACCTGTGAAGAGGTATTCAACAGCGATATGTGCCGCACGTCATGCCCTATAAAAAAGGCCATGCAAACAGGAGAAGTTGCCGCTGGTCAGAAGGTCACCATGAAAAACGCTGAAGGCAAAGAGGTTCCCATCATGGCGAGTGGTGCTACCCTATTGGACTCTTCCGGCAAGATCCTGGGCGGATTTGAAATTATGCGCGATATATCCAAAGAGGTCAAGGCAGAATCTATGCTCAAGGATTCTTTTCTCAAGGAAGAAGAAGAAAAGAAGAAATTACAGAGCAGGATCAAAAACCTTTCGGATATCTTGAAGAGGGTTTCCGAAGGAGACCTGACAGTGAGGGGCAAAATGAGTAGCGAAAAGGATGCAATGGACCAGTTGGTTCAAAGGACCAACGAGACTGTTGACCGCATGGAGGAGCTTATTGGGCAGACGAAAAACGCCGCTCTTACAGTGATCAAGGGGGTCCGGCACATCTCTGAAGGAAACCAGGAGCTTTCGCAGCGCACCCAGCAACAGGCTGGCACTACGGAAGAGACGAGCGCAACCGTGCAACAACTTGTATCGAGCATTACCATGAACGCCACCAATACCCAGAGTGCCGATAGGCTTTCAAAGGAGGCAGTGACAGTAGCCGTAGAAGGTGGAAATACAGTTGAAAAGACAACCGAGGCCATAAACGACATGGCGGAAGGTAGCCGCAAGATAGTTGAGATGATGGATTTGATCAACGAGATAACCTTTCAGACAAGCCTTCTTTCGATCAATGCTGCCGTAGAAGCGGCACGAGCCGGAGAACACGGCAGGGGATTTGCTGTGGTTGCCGACGAAATTCGACGTCTTGCAAAAAGAAGCTCCAGCGCGTCCAAGGATATTCAAGGCCTTGTCCGCAATATTATGGATAGGGCCGGCACGGGCAAGGAATGGGTTAACCAGTTGGAGAACGGATTTAAAAAGATCATCCAAACCATTAAACAGGCTTCTGATGCCCTTGGTGAGGTCTCATTGGCCACGCAGGAAAGCTCAAGTGGAGTTGAACAAATTGGCCAGGCAATGGGTGAAATGAGTGAAGTGGTTGAACATAATGCAACATTAGTGGATGAACTGGCAAACGCTACAGAACAGCTCAACGAAAAAGCCACCTTGCTACAAAACATGACCGATAAGTTCACATTGAGCGATCATTACGATATCGAGGTTGAAGATTTTAGTTTCAAAAAGAGTATCCCGGTTTCAAAAAACGAGAGGCGAGGAAGTAAACCGCTTACCACAAAGCCCCTACGTGAAGAGCTGGTCACTCAGCATCCCATTGAAGAGAAGTCAGAAGACTTGATAGAAAAAGAGCTGGATGAAGGATTTGAGGAATTTTAATGTCTGAAACTCAGCAATATGTCATCTTTTCAATAAATGAACAGACGTATGGGATTGAGATCCTCAAGATAAAAGAGGTCGTCGGTTATAGAAAGATCACGCCTCTTCCCAATATGAGAGGGTTCATCAAGGGGATCATTAATCTGAGAGGTGTTGTCTTGCCTGTATTTGATTTGAGGAAAAAGTTTAATCTCCCGGAGACCACGTACACTCCTTTCCATACAATCATTGTAATGGAGATATCGGGAAGAGTTATGGGGGTTATTGTAGATGAGATCTCGGATGTGGTGGAACTCCTCCCTGAAGAAGTTCAAGCTACCTCCAATCTTCCTCCTGGTGTACAGACCGAATATATGAAAGGAATCGGAAAAAAGGAATATGAGCTTATGGTCCTGTTGGATATAGATCGGCTCTTGAGTCCTGAAGAGCTCGAAATCCTGGATGCTGCCTGATCAGCACGGTGTACTCTTATGGTGGACTGCCTGTCGGAAAGAGAATTTGAATTATTCAGACATCTGGTCAAAAAACATATCGGCGTCTCGTTTGCCCGTACAAAGAAGGCTATTCTGCAACGAAAGTTGGCCTCCAGAGTAAATAGCCTTGGATTAGAATCATATGGCGAATATTATCTTTACTTGCTCCGAGACAAAGAAGGCGGATGGGAATTACGGCAACTCATCAACACGATTACAGTCGACCAATCCGCCTTTTTCAGGCACCCAAAACAGTTTGAGCTTTTGGCCAACGTCGTATTGCCTCAAGTGGCAATCCAGAAGAACACCACCAAGAAGCTGCGCATATGGTCCGCTGGATGCGCCACAGGCCAGGAAGCTTACAGTGTTGCCATGGTCGTAAACGAGATGTTTAAAGAGGACCACACGTGGGACATCAGGATCTTGGCCAGCGATATTGATACTAACGCTCTCAAATTCGGTTATAAGGGTCTATATTCAAAGAAGTCTATACAACAGATCCCAATAGAATATCTCAATAGATATTTCAGAAAAGGTACTGGAAAGGACTCCGGATTCTTCCTGGTCCGGGAAGCCTTAAAAAAAAGACTACTGTTTCGCAGGCTCAACTTTGTCGATTTTGACTTCCCTTTCAGGAGCCCTGTAGACATTATTTTTTGCCGAAACGTGATGATATATTTTGATATAGAAGTCAAAAAAAGGCTTATAGATAATTTCTTCCGCCTTTTAGAACGAGATGGATTCCTGTATCTGGGAGCTTCCGAATCTTTGATCGGCGTCGACGACCGTTTTGCCTTGGTGGGCCATTTCACGTATCAAAAGAAGGGATAGATCTTTGTACCGATTTTACAGCCACAAGCTAAAAAAACCGGTTATAACGCTCATGTCCGGCGAGTATTTTGTCACACAAAATGGTGAGGTACTTCACACCATTGTCGGCTCCTGTATTACCACCTGCATCTATGACGAGAAAACAAAAGCAGCAGGGATGAACCATTTTTTACTTCCGGGAATGGTTCATCCTGATGAAATCCTATCTTCTGAGGTCGCCCGATATGGTATGTTTGCCATGGAGCTGTTGATCGGGGAACTTATTAAGTTAGGAGCACGGAGAAAAAGGCTTCGGGCCAAGGTCTTTGGGGGAGGCAATGTACTGAACTTCAGAAGGGATGACCACGATATTACCGGATCCAATGTTCGTTTCGCAAAAAAATTCTTGGAGCTGGAAGGTATTCCTGCTGTAAAGGTAGATGTGGGTGGCAATGCCGGCAGAAAGATATTCTTTTTTACTGACAGTCACAGGGTCCTCTTAAAACGATTTGATATGAGAAAAGACAAACGTTCCTTTCAAGACGAAGATTTATATAAAAGAAGGATTTTTCAGGGACGACTGGCAAGGTCGCGAGTGGTGCTGTTCTAGATGAAACCGATCCGCGTGCTCATTGTTGATGATTCGCCTGTTGTGCAGTCAGTGCTGACGACCCTGCTGTCATCGAATTCTGATATTGAGGTAGTGGGAGCTGCTTCGGATGCCTTTGATGCCAAGGATATGATCATAGAAAAAAGGCCTGATGTGGTCACTCTGGACGTTGAGATGCCTCGAATGGATGGAATCACCTTTCTAAAACGCCTAATGAGTTTTCGTCCCATTCCAGTGATCATGATCAGTTCATATACCTGGGAAAATAGCATGCGTACTCTGGAAGCCATGGATATTGGGGCTGTTGATTTCATTGCCAAACCTAGAGAGGACGTCAAAACCGGTCTTTGGAAATTGAAGCATGAGATTATCACTAAGGTGAGAACAGCAGCCCGTACCCGGATCAAACCCTATGGCCTATTTGGCAAAAACGGGAAGCGTGTTCCGGCGGCAAGTATGACAAACTCGGATAAGATCATTGCCATCGGGGCCTCTACAGGCGGCACTCGTGCCATAGAAAGACTACTTGGCTCTATGCCTCCCAATGTAAATGGAATTGTCATAGTCCAGCATATGCCGGCTCGCTTTACAAGAGCCTTTGCCCAACGGCTGGACACATTGTTCCCTATGGATATTAAGGAGGCCAACGACAGTGATCGCCTCAATAGAGGGAAGGTGCTGGTAGCGCCCGGTGGGTTGCACCTCCAGATGGCCGAGGACCATAGGGGATATTACGTCCGGCTGCAAGACGGCCCGCCAGTCGAACACCAGCGTCCTTCTATAGATGTGTTGCTCAATTCGGTTGCAAAGACCGCAGCCTCCAATGCCATAGGCATACTCCTGACAGGGATGGGAAGCGACGGGGCCGACGGCTTGCTGGCTATGAGGCAAGCCGGTGCCTTTACAGTTGCACAGGATGAAGCCACCTCATTGGTGTTTGGCATGCCTGCGGCTGCTATCAAATTAGGCGCAGTTGAAGTAGTGGCTCCACTGGATGACATACCGGATATTGTTCTTTCGAGGCTCAAGTCAGGGTGATGATGTAGTGAATGCATATATGTGAAATCCGTATTCCAGATTTCTTCAAGGCATAAGCCGCAAATCCGAAACATAGTGATGAGAGGTATTGCATGGCCAAGATACTTGTCATAGACGATAGCCGATTGATTTCCCACGTTGCGAAAACTATTTTGACCAAGCGAGGGCATGAGGTCATTTTGGCTCAGGATGGCTTGGCAGGCATGCAGGCAGCCAAATCTGAATGCCCGGACCTCATACTGTTGGATTTGATAATGCCGGTCATGGATGGATACCAGGTGTGTCAAAATTTGAAAGATGAGGACAGCACCAAAGAGATACCTGTCATTATGCTTACGTCAAAGGCTGAGCCCGCAGACAAGGTAAAGGGCCTGGAACTGGGGGCCCTGGACTATGTGGTCAAACCCTTTGACGAAGGTGAGCTGATAGCCCGCGTGAATATACAATTACGATTGAAACAGCTTTACAAAGCCCTCCAGGAGAAGAATCGACAGCTCCGGGAGTTGGCCAACCGGGACGGACTGACAGGCTTATATAACCATCGATATTTCCACGAGCAGCTGTCTAAGGACTTTTTGCGCGCGAGAAGATATCATGAGTCTTTGTCGTGCATTTTATTAGACATAGACTATTTTAAGAAATTTAACGATACATACGGACATCAGACGGGTGACATCGTATTGAGTACTCTGGGGCAAGTCATCAGAGACTCTATAAGGGACAGCGACTTCGCGGCCAGATATGGGGGTGAAGAGTTTGCGCTCGTATTGTATCATGCAGATAGGCCGACCGCGGTCAATGTGGCTGAACGTCTCAGGCAGATGGTGGAGCACTGTGAGGTGCGTGATAAGGATCACGTGTTGCATGTCACCATCAGTTTAGGGGTTGCCACATTTCCGCACGAGCAAATCAGCAATCCCAAGCAGATAGTTGAATGCGCTGATAAGGCGCTATACAAAGCCAAGGAAAATGGCCGGAACCGGGTAGAATACTTTCGGTGAATATTCGGTGAATCCGTTAACCCTACAACGACATTTTACTAATTTCCTAAATTCCCACTTTTTTAGGCACTATGATATTAAGGAGGGATAATATTTCTTTCTGCTGTTTTGAGGTCTCTCCTACCAAGACCTCCTTATCAAAGACTTTGCATTTTAGATTTCTCATACACATAAGGGCTTCTTCTACTGTGTACTTATTTTGAAGCCCTTTCCTTAACATGGTAAATACCACAAGGGTCAAAAACATCAAAAAGAGATATCCTCTCAGCGTCTCCTCCTTATGTACCCTCAATGGTAACAGAGTTAGATCATCCTTGGAAAAGCCGAATAGTTGTTCTACTTTTACCCTCATATAATAAAGGGGAACCACCTCTTCTCCTTCTATCTCGAAAGAAGAAAGAAGGATCATTATCCCTCTGCGGGCAAGTTCATACTCTATGGACTCCTCTTTCACCCTCCCATCCTCTATTGCCTCGAGCATTAATCTCTTCACCTCTCTGCCCTTTCTCTCAGGGTCAAGCACTATATAGGCATGGACCTCTCCGCCATAAAGTTCCACCTGTTCTTGTCTTATAAACAAAATCCTTTTACCGAACCTTACTGCATTGCAGGCCTTTTCCATCTCATGTGAGTATTTCTTTATCAAGTCCTTATAGATCCGTCTTGAGGCCGGAAGCCTTATCAAATAGTCTATCCCTTTTCTGTGCATCTCGCGTATGTTGTCTTCTGAAAAAAATCCTGCATCAACCAGTACAAAACTGCTCTGAATCCCTATATGACGGAGCTCATCTATTGTGGTATTGAAAACGCTCACATCCACTATGTTTCCACCTGTGTAACGATAATAAACTGGCATTCCACTGGCACGATCTACCACACAGATCAATCTTATCTGCATCTCGATGGATGAATCTCCATAGCCCCAACTGCTCAGCCCCATGTCTATCTCATTGGGTAGGGCCGTGCTGTCTATTATTATCCCATCAGAACACTTGGCATAGTTGCTCACATACCGCTTGAAAAAATCCCTCTGCTTAGTCTCTTCTCCTATCTGTTTTAACAATCTGCTGATCCGTTGGGAGGTTAATTTTACAGCCTGAAAAAGTATCCTGTTTATGTTTCCTTCCAACCACAATGGCAAATGCCTCATTGCCCCTCCCTGGCAGAGCCTGTAACACAAAAGCACCATGACCTCATCTGCCTTTTTGCCAAATATGTCTCTAATCAATTCAGATAACCCCTTTTGTTTCAAAAACTCTTGGACTAGATAGCCATCCCCAAAATCAAGTATTAGTTTTTCCCGGGGCTTCTGCCTGGGGCGCTCAAAGATCTTCTTTTCCTTATCTACGACTACTCCTAAGTATTTGGTTTTCTGCCTAGGTCTCTTTGCCTCAGGGTCCCAGTAGGTCTCTACCTCATAGGCATATTCTTTATTTCCAAATCTTTTATATCTTATGAAACTCATAATGCCTATTAGGCATAATATTATAAACAAACTACACTGTCAAGTGTTTTTGCTGCTTCATCTGATTATCAACAGAGTTGGATAATGTTGAAAGATTTAAATTGCTTGCTAATGCCTAAATAGTGCGGAGTTTAGGAATTTGGCCCGCGATCGAAACCCTGCAAAAGGCAAACCGCTCCTGCGGCAGGGCG
>JAGGRV010000376.1 GCA_021159445.1 Deltaproteobacteria bacterium
CTTCAAGTGCCCGACCTGCCTGCCGGCAGGCAGGCAACAAAGCAGATGCGGTGCCCTGTAAACGCTTACCGAGAATGTAGGGTGGGCACTGCCCACCTTGTCAAACTAAAAGGTAATCCGACCGACTTTTCCGGTCCCGGCCCAATCAAAAGTTTCCATTGTGAAAATGGCAGTTGTCGCAGTCAATAGGGGGAGGAGTGCCGCCGCCGCCGCCATCGCCACCACCGCCATGGCAGCCTCCGCAATGCACAGGAGGACCTGGATACGGTGCGTCATCCGAATTGTGGTGAACAAATTTCCATTCATTAAGTGAACCGGTCCCTGCATCGGCGTCATCCTTGTGACACCGGGTACAGAGATAACCCAGGGTATTCGAAGAGGAAGAAACCGCGGCAAACAAATTTCCACCATTGACACGACGCCTGATCAGCATGATGTTGGGGGCGCCGTGGGGTTCATGACAATCAAGGCAGGAGAGGACAAAATTGCTGTTGGTGGCATTGGCGGCGTAGTATGGCTCCTCGATATCGATTCCCCCGTCTCTGGATTTCTCGCCGTGTTTGTCACCTGCGGAAGACCAGTCAATTATACTGACACCCAGGGTGTTAATGGTGTTATGGCAGTCCGTACAGAACTCTATGTAGTCCGGGGTCGTCGAGCCGCTCTGCGTCCCCGTGCCGTCCGGCTCCCTACCCCCCCCGGAACAGTAAGGGGCCTCATAGGAATATGTCGACATCAGTTCCGTTGCTCCCCACAGGCTGAAATGGTCCGATGGCTTCGATATGGCTGTAAGCAGCGGGTTATCCGGGTCAGTCCAGTTCCTCTTGGCAAGATGTGGGTTGTGGCAGGCGTTACACGGATTGGAATTTCCCTTAAACCAGGAAAACTCATCCTTGGCGAAGTCCCATATATCATACAGGTTATGATACGAGGTCTGATTGAAGGCGCTCAAGATCGAGGTCGGTCCACTGCTGGCGCACCCGAAGACCTCGCTGTAATCGTAGTTGTCCACATGTTGGGCAGAGCCGCTGCTGTTATGGCAGTAAAAGCAGAAATTATCCGCCTCCTCATAAGGACCTGTATGGACAGAGGTATCAAAGTTCTGCGCGAAAAGAGTAAACGGCGCCGGGCTGCCATTTGAGCCCTTTATGCTTGCATGCATTTCGTGGCAGTGGGCGCAATTGCCTTTTGCATAGCCTAATGTGCCCATAGCCGTGCGAAAGACACCGTTATTTAAGTCCCCGTGGGCTGAATTCATATAGTCGTTGGCGGCCCAGGCCCCCTGGCTCGCCAGCAAAAACAACAAGATCCAGCCCACGAGACACCTTTTCATCATTCCTCTCATGTCAGTTTTTTGTCGTGTGACATATCGCACACCCGTTATATCCATCATTTCCCGGCCACTTTTTGTAATTCCATCTGAGAATGGCGTCATTCGGTGTGCCGTGGGCCCTGTGACAGGAGAGACACATCACAATGGCATCATCAGGCTTAGAAAAGACCGTGGTGTTCAAGATGGTGGCAGTATCGGCCGTGGCCACCGGACTGACCACGCTGTATGGGTTATTCGTTCCCGTTCCCCCATTGTATTCGGAGTATTCACTGCCGGCCGTGGCCCCTGCCATATCAAAGTCTGTAGGATGCCGGAGCCAGCTGCATTGTCCAATGGTCCCGGCAGCTATCTCTCCGGTGCCGTTATGGAAGTAACCGTGACACTGCGCGCAGAGGCTGCTGATGGTACCTTCGGCAGTGTCGGTCTCATCAGTCCGGTCCTCCCCATAGTACTTGTTATGGTGTCCTGCGGCAGTGGGTCGATATTCGTAATCCGGATCTTCCAGGCCCCGGACCCCGTCCAGGAAACGATAGCTTAGCGCCAGGGTCGTGCCATTCTTCCAAACGGTCATGTCGTTGTTGTGGTGACCCCCTGAAAGGGCCTTATACGGGTTGGCAACCGATCTGTCCCCGTGGCAGCCATTGACCCCGGCACAGGTCAACTGTTCACTCAGACTCGCGCCGTCCACACTGCCTGGGGGGGTATTTACGAGTGGAGAGTCGGGGTCGGCTACTCCTGCGACATTGTGGCCCGTCCGGTCGAGACCGCCCATGGCCACCCAGTAAAAATTGCCGCCCGCCAAGGTATCGGTATCGGCCTCGGTGCCCGTTGTCCTATAAGTGGGCTCACTCTCAGTCATCAGGACATAGGGCGTCATGTTGCTGCCGTCATTAATGCCGGCATGACACCCCTTGCACTCATTATTCAGCAGGGCCGGAAGCGGCCCTGTGGCGAACACGACCTCTCCGCCCTGGCTGTTATGCATGGTGTGGCAGTTGAAGCAGGGACCCGTGACCTTTGCAATCAACGGCGAAGGTCCGCAAATGATCCATGCGAGCACCAAGACTCCGATGATTGCCCCTTGCTTCACCGTCTTTTCTCCCTATCTGGCAAATACCTCTACCCGGCCATTGCCTTCCTCCACTATACAGAGACGCCCCCAGGGATCAAATTTTAGCTCAATGGGGAAGTAGAGTCTGCCCTGGGCCTGGCCAGGGGTGAGGAACCGATATCTGAACCGGCCCTTCTTGTCAAAGACAACCACGTCTCCCTCATGACGATCCAGGATGTAAAAGATGCCGGAGGGCCCAACCTCCAGAGAGCAAGGAAACCGGACTACATCCTCCAGGACCACACTGGATGCCGGTTTCCCATCCATTGCGAAACTCAAGACCGCCTTTGCGTCCCTTTGTAAGGCCCACAGCAAGCCATTTCGAATCTTGAAATCCACAAAGCCCATAGCGCCCCGGGAGGCAAAACGCCCTGTCACTTTCAGGTCCTGGTCCAGCTTCAGGACCTGCCCTGTGGCCTTGTCGAGGACGTAAAAGATATTGTCTTTGTATTCCAGCCTGTTTGGGAATACCGTCAGCCCATGATAAGAGAGTGAGTGATTTTCCACCGCCTTGTTCTCAAGATCGATCATGGTCAGACTGTTTCGCCCTTTTTCTATCAGCCAGATATGACCTTCCCGGTCTTTGACCATATCGAATGGGGACTGAAGCTGGCCGCCGGCATCGAATTCTTTTATAAACTTTCCGTCTTTGTTAAAGGAAAGAAGACGGTTGTTGCCGGTGTCCACCACATAGTAGCGTTCATGGGCCTGGTCACAATAGAGCGCTGAGGGCATGCGCATGGAATGCCCGGAGGATGTCTGCCCCTTCAATGACAGAAGCCACTGCCAGGTGACTGCCGCATACCCTGGCTGTGCTCCTCCAAACAAGAGAACCGTCATGGCAAAGATCACCAGAAAAGGTAGCTTTTTCATAATATATACCGTCCCTTGTCCATTTTGACCGTGGTAATGCCTAATACGCCTGATGACATTGGATGCACAGGTCTTTTTCGCCGCTCAACTTGAGGTTGTATTTGAAATCTGTCCCCATGGGATGATGACAACTCACACAGGTCACCATCTGCCCGGAGCGCTGATCAACGACCTCCTCTCCTACCGGATGAGTGAATTTCCCCTGGGTCTCGTGACACCGGGAGCAGGTGTTGTTTCCCCCGTCCTTGAGCATGGCAAGGTGATTGGAACCGTGAACGGCGTGACACTCCTTGCAATCAAAGGGCTCGGGATGGATATAAAGTCTGTCCCGGTACCTGTTGAAGCTGTCTTCGTGACAGCTCCGGCAGATCTGCTTTTGGCTCCCTTTGAGCAGACTCGCTGTATCCCCGGCGTGGGGGCTGTGACACGCAGTGCAACTGTTCCCCTCTTGATACAGAAGGTGGCCATGGATGGACAAAACCTCTTTTTCTATTTCCTCATGGCAACGCAGGCAGGTTTCCGTTCCCGTACCGCCTTGGGTGTGACATTCGGCACATCCTTTTTTAAAGGGCTTGTGGAGGACGTCTCGTACCATGGCCTTGCGGCTGCTTCCGTGTGGGTTGTGGCAGGAAAGACAATTACGTATCTCTGCCGGGTAGTCTGGATGGGCCTGCTCCACCATATCCCTTTTATGGCAGGATACACATAGACTGTCCGGCTCGGATTTCAGGAGTTGTACCCTTGCTGCCTGATGCGGCTGATGACAGGCCAGGCAGTTTCCTTTAGCATAGGGCGAATGGGTATGCTTGTACTTGGCCTTAAGCTCTTTATGGCAGGCAAAGCAGGTCTCGGCTGGACGACCCTTAAGCAATCCCTTTGCCTCTGAGGCATGGACATCATGACATGTCAGGCACTGCCCCTGCCGGACAGGCTGATGTACTATACCTTGCGCAAATATTGCGGCTTGCTCCTTGTGACACCCATAACAGAGAGAAGCGCCGGACTTCTGTAGCAATCCCTTGAAACGGGCCACGTGCGGACTGTGACACGCGCTGCATCGGCCCTTGGCAACCGGCTGATGCACTACTTTGCCTCGGAAGTCAGTCCTCTTGTGGCACTGAAAACAGGTCGTTTCGGCAAAACCGGTCGCAACATTGATAAAAAACAGGACTACTATCAATAACATCGGTAACCCTATGAGCTTCAACATTATTGGGCCCTCCCTGGATGACATGGACGACAGTTGCCTTGTTCAAAGGGGGCGTGGCTGACAGGATAGAGAAGTGACTTGTCCGGTCCACCGTGGGGGTCGTGACAACCAAGACACGCCTCCCGCCCTGGTTTGATACCCTGGTGGGCCTTCAAGAAGCCTTCCTTATCCTCGTCGTGGCAACCGGCACAAAGCCGGCCTGCCGTGGTCTTGAGAATGGCCGGGTTACTGGAGGCGTGAGGATCGTGACACAGGGAGCAGTTCTTACTTGCCGGATCGTGGGCCACCCCGCTCTTCCAGTACTTAGCCTTTTCGGCGTGACATATAAGGCATAGGGTTGGCTGCCCCTTAAGCAGGAATTCTTTATGGACGGAGCCGTGCGCACGGTGGCAGGCCCCGCAATTCAGCCTCTCAACAGGCTCGTGCTTCACTGTCTGCTGATTGAGTTTTGCCTTCACTTCAGAATGACATTTCAGACAGAGCTGCCCGGGCTTTTCCTTTAAATTGAATGTAAAGTCCGAGGCGTGGGGTTCATGGCACCCAAAGCAATCACCTCTGGCAAAGGGCGCATGCAGCGCCATCCCGGAGTCGGCCCTGGCCAGCCCCTGATGACAGCCAAGACACAGCTCTCCCCTGGCCTTTTTCTTCTTGAGCAAAGACATCTCTTTACCCTGGTGGGGCTGATGGCAACGACTGCATTCGCCATTGGCAAAGGGACGATGGAGGCTGTAGAGCCCCATCTCATCACGGGTCTTTTTGTGGCAGGAGAGGCATACGTCCCCTTCCTTGCGGACCAGAAGGACCCTCTGGGCGGACTGGTGGGCTGTATGACAGTCCAGACACTCGCCTTTGCCGGCCGGATCGTGCACCACAGGACCGGTGACAAAATCGGCCCTGGCGTGACACTGGAAACAGAGTGTCTTTGGATCAGCCTTGAGCAAGGACTTGACCTGAGAGCCATGGCCATAATGGCATGACAGGCACTCGCCCTTTTCAGCAGGGGTATGGACACTCATTGCCTTCTTGTCCTGACCTTGCTGGTGGCACTTGAGGCACACGGTTTCAGGGGCCGTAACAAGCATATCCTGAAACTCACTGGCATGGGCCGCATGGCATTCAATGCACTCTCTCTTGCCATAAGGCTGATGGATGTTCTTTTTTATATCCTCTTTGTGACAGGAGACGCAGAGATCAGCGGGGGAACCCTTGAGGACAATATTGCCCGAGGCGTCCACCTGATGGCAGACCTCGCACCGGCCCTCCAACATGGGCTGATGGACAACCTGTTTGATAAGACCAGGGCCATCGGCACTGTGGGGCGAATGACAAAGCACACATCCAGTCTTCACAGGGTAACCTCTGTGTGCCGCTATAAATGCCCCGGCATCTACCTGATGACAGGAAATGCAGGTCTCATCCTTCCCCTTCAGGAGCAGGGCAGGATAGTCCGAGGCATGGCTGTCGTGACACGTCTCACAGCCTTTTTCCACCGGAGCATGAATGTTGACCTTCATGATGGTCTTTCGTTCGTGGCATAAAAAACAGGAGTCCTGCCGTTCCGCCTTGAGAAGACCCGGGAAGGCCCCGTTATGGACCTCATGGCATGCGTCGCACCGTCCCTTTTTGACGGACTCGTGGACCGAGGCCTTGTCTTTTGCCTTAGCAAACTCGCGGTGACACGGAAAGCAGAGATCGGGTAGATTCTGGCGAAGATAGGTCCCCCCGATGAGACCGTGGGGCAGATGACAGGCCCCACACTTTTCCTCTTTCACGGGGGAATGGACGACACCGGACAAAAAACTCTGGCGCATCTCCTCGTGACATTCCAGGCAGTTTTTTCGTAGCGACTTTCTGGCCGCCTGTTGAGGCACACAGGCTGCCATCAGGACAAGACACAAAAACCCTACCACATATTTAACTCTTTTTCCCGTCATCTCTGCCCACCATACTCCTCCCTGAGCTCCCTCCAGGCCTTTTCATCGATTGTGATGCCGGATCTGACCTGCAGTTGCCCCATGAAATTCCTTCTCAGCCGATCAGACTTTTCCTGCCGCAGGCGCTGAGCAATCTGTTCCTGCACCTCGCTTAAAGGGCTGCGGCTTGTCACGGTGCGGTCTACGAGCTTGACCATGGAGGAATGACCCTTGACCTCAAAGGGCGCGCTGACTTCCCCTTTGGTCAATTTGTTTACCACCTCTTTCATGACAGGGTCCAGATGATCGACCGGAACGCGCTGAACCGGGATCTCACGGGCGTAATATTTCCGCACCACGCTGAAAAAATCTGCACCCCGCTTGACCTCTGCCCATATCTTGTCGGCCAGTCGTTTGTCATCTTCCAGGACTACGATACTGACGACCTCCGGTCCGGCAAACTCATCCGGGTGCTGTTCATAATAGGCTGCCACTTCTTCATCCTTCACCTCTGCCTCCGGCACGAAGAGGCGTCTTTCAAGTTCTTTGATGAGACGGTGCTGGCAGTAGAAACGATAGACCCATTTGAAAGGGGCCCTTTCCTCATAGTGGCGATCCAGAGACTCCCAGGAGGTGAGCGTCTGGGAAATAATCCTGTCGAGCACCATCTTCTTCAGGTAATCTGCTGCCTCCTTTGTCTGAAAATGGCGATATCCGCGCAAACTTTGTTCTTTATGTAGTTGATCGAGAAATACCCTCACCGGGACGTTGACACGATTCGTGGTAATGAGGATCTTGTCCATAAGCTCTTCCGGGGTGTTGTTCACATCCAACTCCGTAAACAGTTCCTCATCCACCGTGACTTCATATTTTTTGCGTAGCCGGCGTACCAGTTCCGATGTGAGTTCCGATTGGCGAAGCTTTTGGACTTTTAAGCGGATTTTGGACTTAAGGGAGTCGAAATCGGCCTTTTCCGGCCCCTTCTTATCCTGGAGACAGAGGCAGACAAATCCTTTCCCCATCTCTAAAGGCTGTGTTACCTGCCCCGTGCCAAGTGCGGCCAGGGAGTCCCGCCAGGAGTCAGGGCAATTACGAGGCCTCAACCACTTATCCTCTTGATTCACGATACCCTTGTCGATCATGACCTGTTCCGCCATATCAGACAGGACCAACCGTCCGGAGCCAAGGTCCTCACAAATCTGCCGGGCCTGTATCTCCTGGTCGAAGTGCAGGATCCGGACGTGCCATTGGGGGGAGTACTGTTCCTTGTATCGAGCCCAGAGGTCTTTATCCCTGATCCTGATCTTGGAGTCGACGGCCTCGTTTTTAAGGAGCATCAAGGCCCTGGCCTTGAGGAAGGTATTCACCTTTTGCCGGTAAGTCGGTTCCTGATAGAGTTCCATGCTCGTGGCCTCCTGTACCAGAAGATGCCATTCGATGAAGGGCTCAGGTCTTTCAGGAAAAGGGGTGTCCTTTTCCTTCCAGTTTACCCACCAGTGTTGAAAATCCTCTTTTGTGAATGTCTCGTCGTTTATGGTTACCAGCGTGGTCTTGCCCCATGGCCAAGCCCCCCACAGGTCACCATACCCGAGTATCAGGGTGCTGAAGAGTACCAACAAGATCTTGATCAACCAGCGCATCCTCTCAAACCTTCTTTCAACCAAAGTTCCAGAACCTCCTGTGAGACCAGTTGGGCCAGACTGGTTGCTGTATTAACCACGCCGAAATGCATTACCTTGCGGTATTGTTCCCCTTCCCTTCGATGATAGGTACACCAAAGCAAGTGCACGGGGTCCGTTTCAACGATATTGAGGGATACCGCCAGGGTAGGGTTTACTATCCCGGCATTTGCCACCTCGGTCATCTCCACTACGGTACCGGTTATTACTATTTTTGCTCCCAGACGATCTCCCAGAATTTTCATCTGTTCTGTTCGCGGCTGTTGACCCGGCCAGATCCTGAGATCGTGAAATAAGTCCCGGATATCCCCTTGCCGGACCACGTCAAATCGGCCGCTTCTAACCAATTCTGCCATAAAAACACGGTAAACAATGGCTCCTGCCTGGGGATAATCTGTCTCATTCATAAAAGGAATTACCGCTATCCGGCAGGTCTGTTCATGAGGCAGGGGGGCAAGCATGTGAAGAGCAGGCACCTTTGGCCCGCAAGCAGGAAGCAACAAGAACACCAGGCCCGCGAGCAACTGGAGGGTAGGGGAGATTGTCCATCGCATAGAATCTAACATTTGGTATCCAGTTTATTACTATACTTACATAAGCCGGGCATTTCAAGCTCCATGAGACCCTATTCGGTTCAATATTAGAATTCCTTTAGCCACTCCTTTTCAGGTGCCTTTTTTTTCTCCTCCTGCTTGACTAATAATCTGATATCCTTGATTTTTCTGCGTAACTGATTTCCGAGGATATCCCTGGCAGTCACCACGAGTTCTACCGGGGTCTCCGGGATTGTGACCTCGAACTCGGCGGGCAGGGCCTGTCCGTCCGCGGTTTTGATAAGCGAGCCGTCATACGTGCGTATTTCCAGATGCCAGAAGGCCATGGGCACTTCACCTTTGTTCCTGATATCCAGTACCATCTCATTGCCCTGCCTGCTGGCCTCCAGGATCATGTCCGGTGGATTCCGCACCAGGGCAACCTTCTCCGAGACCACGGCCGTATTCCGGGCCCTGTCCCATACCTTGAGGATAACCTGATAATTCCCATGAGGGGCGCGCGAGCCGTCACCGCACTGTCCCCGCCAGATAAAACGGGGGGGAAGCTTCTCCTGCCTGTCTTCGCGCAGGATTATTTTTCCCTCCTCGTCCTTGACGGAGAACTCCCAGCGCGATATGGGCTCCCGCTCCAAGAAACGGGGAACAATGAAAATCCGGTCCCGGAAGGCTATCGCCCCATGAAGTCTGACACCCTTGAGTCCCAACGCAAGGCTGGGGGGACTATTGTCCACATGATACGTCCCAAGAAAGTTCACCTGCTTCTTGCCTGAAGGCCATTGCAGGATAAGGCTTACCGGGTATTGCCCCTCGCCCTCCGGTGCGGCCCAGGATGCCTGGTAGAAATTCTCGCGTGTGCGCCGCATAGAGACGTAATTTTGGGCCTGGACCTTCAAGGAGACCTCAGGGCGTTGGCCATCCAGTAAGGACCGAAACCATATGCGACACGTAACCTTTTTGCCGGTGCTGACGTAACAGGGCCTCAATTCGACTTCGGCAATCTCAAAAAACCCGGTCTGACCAGCACTAAGACCGATACCCTCAGGCCAGTTTGCAAGGAGGTCTTTGGCCACCACGGGCAGCAGGTCTTCAGAGTAGCGTGGTTCGAAAACGCCGAATAGATGACGCATTTCGTTACAGGAAAGGCCCCTGACATCGGACCAGATCGTCCTGGCATCACTGGTCCGGATCAGGGACAGGACCATGGCAAAGGCTGCGCACGGGCTTTCCTGGCGCTGGGTCACTGTGCCGAGAAGGATGAGATCCACACCCAGTTCCCTGCGGGCCTGTAGAATGTGATACGTACCGAGAAAACCCAGCCAGCGTATGCGGTTGCGGGCCATGAAGGAGATCACCGCATTCTGAGAGACTACCTCCAGGCCCCGGGCCGCGATTGCCCTTTCAAGATATTCGGTGACTGCAAAATTGACTCCATTCGGGCCCTGACTCAGGTCTTCTACAGGCAAGACAGCAATCCTCCCGGCCCCTGCTGTAGATGACCAGAGGAACCCTAAGATTAGAGCAATGAAGGCGTATTTTATGGAAATGGTCTTACTCTCTTCAGGCAGTTAGTTTGCTTACCGGGCAGGCAGGGTTTCGAGCATGTCTTCGATTGTGCCCAATCCAACCTGAAAGATATCCCGGGGCGCCAGGCCGAACAGGCGTTTCCACAGACAATAGCCGCTGCCATAGCCGCTGGCCTGCCAAAGGACGACTGCCGTATCGGCATCGACCAGCCGCATCGTGAGAGACAATTCCGGGAAGGCGAAATTGCCTTTTTGACCTTCCCCTGAATAATCTACAGCGCCCAGCAAAACGGCCTGGACTTTCAGCCTCTGCCCAAGTCGTTTTGTCATCGACTCGTCCAAGGGGGCCCCGGACTCAATGACCTCTTCCTGAAGGACGCTATCCACCAGACCCTTATCCACAATATCAAAAAGCCCCATGGCAAGGCCTTGCGTAATAGTGAAATCCCGTGCCCTGGCAGCGGCAAACTCGTCTTTGCTGTGATTCTCAAAAGGCAGCACCGCTACCCGCTGCACAAAACCCAGCTCTGTGTCCTCGCGCAGAAATGATTGTGAGCTTGTTTTTACACCACAGCCGCTCAATATATCGACAATAAGCAAGATAAAAACCATAAGAAAATACTTTCTCATCCCCGGCATCCCCTTATTCTTCAACAAGATATACATTTCCATAATTGCAGACCTCGTAAAGGTAGATTAATCATAACTGAGTTACCCGATTAAATCAAAACCTCGCTGTAAGCTGCCCGCGGATACTCCACTTGTTGTCCTCCTCTGTGATCTGGTAGCTGCCATTGAAGTTCATGGAAAAGGCCTCACTGATATCCCAGCTCCAGAAAAAGCTGTAACTCTCTGTGGTTGAAGTTGTATCTGAATATGTGTAGCTCAGGCTCCCCTGGGTCTTTTGCGTGGGGACGAGGCTCAGAACCAGATGATATTGCATACTGTCCCCTTCATCTTCCCATGTGCGGTTTGTACTGCCCCGCAACGAGAATATGTCCGAGGGCCGCCAGATCAGTGTAAACGTACCGGCGCTGGACTCCGAATCCGTTTCTGCCATGGTTTTATTGTACTGCCCGGTCAGATCCGCCGTAAGCTTAGGGCTCAAACGGGCCGTCACGGTACATTGACCCCCATAGGTCCGCGTATCTTCGCTCCTTCCTTCGTTGTCAGTGGTACTGTAAAGGAGATCCAGACTGGAATTCAGGTCCGGGAATAAGACAGCCGTGGTATACAGGGTATAGTTGTAACCGGTGGACTGTTTTTCATCGTCCTTGTAGTTTTCGTTGCGGGACACGCCCAAACTCAGATCCAGTGTGGAGAGGGGCTCGGAATTTATCCTAAGGGAATAGGAACGGGTCAACGTTTCCGGCTGGTCCTCATTTTCCTGGCGGGACTCGCTGACGCTCAGGCTGGGGCCGAAGTAGCGGCTGGGTGTCCATGAAAGGGTTCCTGCCTGGCTTCGCCGATCCTGATCCGGACCGGGATCAGGCCTCCCTGCCTGGATTGAGAGGCTATAGCTCAGGTTCAGGGTGGTGACCGGACGGAACCCGAAGCTTACGTCGGTGCGATAATCCTCATAATCACTCTCTTCTTTTTTAGATGTGGAACGACGCATTGTCTCCATTTCGCTGAAGCTTACGGCCTGTGAGGGAGTTTGAACCGTCACCAGCTTGAGATAAAGCTTCTTTACCGCAGAAATCTCAAACTCAAAACGCAAACGGGACGAGTTGTAATAGGGGTGGAGGTCTGTGGCGTTCACATCCCAATCAGAGCCATCGTCACTGACATAAAGGTCCCACCCAAAATCCCCGGCTGCATGTCCCAGATTATCAAGATTATCAACTATATAGAGATAGATCAGGTCTACCTCTTCTCTAAAATTCAACTCCACGCCGATGTTTGTATCCTCGTCAGGTTGTGCCTCCACGGCGGTTTCATGGATATTGCCATCACGAAGGTCAGGGTTGGGATCCAAAGCACCTTCATCCGGGGTACTATCCACACCAGAATAGCCTTCGCGGCGGGGGACCTTGATGGGTGTCCCGATTGGTCCTGTGTGTTCCTGCTGCATTCTTGAATACTGTTCAGAGAAGGAGAAATTGAAACGGTTGTCCCAAAATGTATCTGCGATCCGCAGCCGCCCAAGATAGCTTTCCGACGTATTTTCAGAGCCGTCCACCCTGTCCGTCCCCTCATTCTTATAGTAGTTGCAAAATGCCTTTACTATGCCTGCATCCCAGTCTACGTCAAGCCCCCCCCGGGAAGACTCCGTATCTGTGACACGGGGGCTCTGGTCGTCCCGTGAGCGTTCTTCCCCGTAAGAGAGCCGAAGATCAGGCCACCAATCCTCGTCCCACGCACTGAATAACCTGGCATCCCATGAACGGTCGGACATATCTGAGGCCTCGGAATCCATACGCTCCGTGGAGGTGCCGGAGAGATCCAGTCGAAAGATATCATTGTCCACTACAAGACCCAGGGTGGGATACAGTATCTCGTTCACCCGTCCTTCAACCCAGTTACGATTATACCGCACGCTTCCGTTATAGGTCACGGCCTGTGTAATTTTATTGTCAAAATCCACGTTGTAGCTCTGGAAAAAAGATTCCTGGCTTTCGCCGTTCCCGCTCTTTTGATATTGCCAATTTCCATAGAAATCCAGGGGATTGGCCCTAGCGGCACAATCCCAGGCCAGGACACCGGAAAGGATGAATAAAACCAACAAGCAGATTCTTTTTGACCGTCCCCAAAAAAGGAGAAGAGGACCATACCGCCATCTCTCCCCCTCTTTCAGCCTTGGCGTATCCATTGGCCTGACAGCTTTCACAGAGTATCTTCAGAAAACGATTTAAACCACAGACACATACAAAACCCCATGTAGAGCAATCATATTTTCCCGCCCGAACAGATTATACATTATTATGTTCAGCCGGATCGGCCGAAAACAATAACATCTATGCGTGTCTGTATAAGTCTTCGGAAAATTTATGAAATTGGATTATTGTTAGCTATTGACAAGAGCTTACAAAACCGTATGTTATTAATTAATTAAAATCTCTAGTATTGTCAACCTGTTGGTAATATGGATATGAACAGAGTTGGTCGGCACCGTAAGTGCATTTGTCTTTTTCTACCGGGCGTTTTGCTGTTCTGGCTTATTGCCGGGTCCGGGATAGGACCGGTCTGCGTTTCTGCAGAGTCTTTACCGATCGAGCCTGTGGTCATCCTGACTGTAGACGACCAGGGGGTACCCCTGGCCTGTCCCTCCGGAGTCGTCTTTGATAGTACCTCGGAGGAACTCTATGTAATCAACTCGGGGCGTGGCCGGATCGTTATCTACGGTCCGGACTTCTTCCCCCGTATTTCTCTTGGAGCGGGCAGGGGCGTGGATGCACCATACGGGGTAAATGTCGATAAGGATGGCCGCCTCTATATCTGCCAGGGCCGGAAGGATGATAGACCCGCCCGCCTCACTATCCTTAACGCGGCCTTTTTCCCTATCAAAGAAATAACGTTTGAGGGATTCGATGGGGCCGAAACCTTCATCCCGCGGCGAGTGGCCCTTGGCCATAACGGAAGAATTTACGTGGCCGGAATAAACTCGCGGGGCGTCCTTGTGTTGGACAGAGACGGCAATTACTTGAGGCACCTGACACCACTGGATACAGTGTGGGCGAACATCAAGAAAAAACACGATCTCGAACCTAAGGCCGTGTCGGGGCCGGGCAGCCCGGTCCTTATACTCGAAGTCTGCACGGACACGGCAGGCCGCCTCTACCTTCTCAGCGAGGAGACCAGCAAGGTGTATGTCTACGACCCAGAAGAAAACTTCCTTTTCTCCTTCGGACAGAAGGGAGGCTCCCGTGGCAAGATGAGCCGTCCTAGGGGCCTTGCTGTAGATGAAGAAAGGGGGCGCATCTTTCTTGTAGATTACATGCGACAGACTATCCTGGTCTATGACCTCGCCGGCCGCTACCTTTTCGAATTCGGTGGAAGGGGCTGGGGTCCCGGCTGGTTCAATTTTCCCACCAGCGTGGCCGTTGACGCTCGCGGGAATCTCATAGTGGCGGATTTTTTCAACAACCGGGTCCAGGTCCTGCAGGTGGCTACTAGTACTGCCAAGCTTCCAGAGGCTGGATCCGAACCGAACTTCCTGGCCGTACCGTCATCAAAAAAACCCAGA
>JAGGRV010000234.1 GCA_021159445.1 Deltaproteobacteria bacterium
CGAAGAAGACGGCAAAAAAGACATTAATTTGTTCAAGTTATTTATTGTACGTTCCTAAGTTCATAGTATCTGAAACACAATATCAATTTTTTTATCTTCAAACCTTTTTGGTTCCGGCTTGTCCGGGTTAGGTTTATACTGTGTAATCCGTGAAATCTGTGTCGAAAATTTTCTAATTAATCATCATGACTATAAAAATCTACAATACATTTACTCGCAGGAAAGAGGCCTTTGAGCCCCTGACTTCAGGATATGTGCGCATGTATGTATGCGGCATAACGGCCTATGACCGCTGTCACATTGGACATGCCCGCTCAGCGGTAGTCTTTGATGCACTAGTCCGCCACCTGAGATACAGAGGATTTGAAGTAAATTTCATAAGGAATTTTACTGATATTGATGACAAAATTATCAACCGGGCCATTGAGGAAGGAATTTCCACTGAAGCCCTTGCAGAAAGAGAGATAAAGCACTTCTACCAGGACATGGATGCACTGGGTGTGCTCCGTGCCACCTCAGAGCCGATGGCAACTGAGCACATTCAGGAAATAATAGAACTCATAGAGACATTGATAGATAAAGGCCATGCTTATACTTCAGGAGGTGACGTCTACTTCTCTGTGCGCAGTTTCCCCAGCTACGGGGCCCTATCCAGGAGAAATGTAGAAGAAATGAGGGCCGGAGCCAGGATAGCCGTGGGAGAACAGAAACAAGACCCCATGGATTTTGCGCTATGGAAGGCTGAAAAACCCGGTGAGCCCAAATGGGATAGTCCATGGGGACCAGGCAGGCCGGGATGGCATATTGAATGCTCAGCCATGAGCATGAAGTACCTGGGGCCGACTCTGGACATTCACGGCGGCGGTCTGGATCTTATATTTCCACACCACGAAAACGAGCGTGCCCAATCCGAGGCGGCAACAGGAAAGACCTTTGTCCGTTTCTGGATGCACAATGGCTTTGTAACGATCCGCAGCGAGAAGATGTCAAAGTCCCTTGGGAATTTTGTAACCATCCAGGAAATCCTGGAAAAATATCATCCGGAGGTCCTGAGGCTCTTTCTTCTGTCCAAGCATTACCGCAGTCCCCTTGATTACAGCCCTGAGGCCCTGACCGAGACGACCTCCGCCCTTGATCGATGCTATACGGCCCTTTCCGAGGCAAGGCATTTGGCGGAAAGACCAATGAAGAAACAGCGACCCCTCAGTGATGAGGCCAAGGACACAATAGATACATTTAATCATCTGAAAGATCGATTTGACCAGGCCATGGATGATGATTTCAACACAGCGCAGGCCCTTGGGCACCTCTTTGATGGTGTTAGGGCCTTAAATCGCCTTGGGCAGGAAGCTGAAAAGAGGCCTTCTGCCCTTTACATAGAATCCTTGAAATTCGGAGCAGATGCAATACAGAATGCCGCCAGAGTGCTGGGGTTGCTCAATCAAGACCCGGATGTATATCTTAGAAAGAGAAATCTTGAGGCACTGGGCCTTCTTGGGATGACAGAAGCCGATGTGTTGAAGGTTATTAAGGAGCGGACCATGGCCAGAGAGGAAAAAGATTGGGCTAGTGCAGACAGGATCAGGGATGAGCTCGGAGCCAAGGGGATAACTCTTCGGGACGGGCCTGAGGGGACCACCTGGACAATAAAGCCAGGGCCTTGATTTTTCGTAAGCGTTCACAGGGCACCGCATCTGCTTTGTTGTCGGGCACTTGAAGTACAGGGAGTACGTCTGCGTACCCGTACGCCTTGCATCTGCAGCACCCTGTAAACGCTTACAGTTCGGTGGTAACCGTTCCACGGGCAGGGGGTGTTTCTTGGAACGGTTACAATTTTTCAAAGCTAAAAGCTAATAGCTAACAGCTAAACGCTCAACTTAGGTAAGAGAGACCGCCGATGTTACGGGATAAAAAATATATCTCAATAGATTTCAGCGAAACCAATTTGATAGAAAGAAACAAGGCGCTTTCTGTCATATTGGACATCAGCAACTTTCTGGCGTCATCGCTGAAACTCGATGATGTTTTAAATGGGGCGGCATTTAAGATGCTCGAACATTTCGAATTTGATGCCTGCAGGATCTACTTGATGGACAAGAGTGGCCGTTACTTGAACCTGGCGGCATTCCGGGGAACCGACCCGGGAGGTCTTGAACATGTTGGGATAACAGAAGGTTTCACAGGAAAGGCCGCCAGGACACGTTCTTTCATTGCTCAACACGTTTCGGAGCTTGAAGACAGGGATAGGGCCGCCTTGCTCACAAGTAAGGGTTTCAAGGTTATCACATGCGTTCCCCTCATTGCCGCCGGTGAGGTTGTGGGTGTTATGAACCTGGCATCCGACAAGCTAATTAAGCTTGATCAAGAAATGGTAGACCTTCTTGAGGTAATAGGAAATCAAATATCCGTAGCAATAAAAAACGCATGGCTTTATGAAAATATTCTAAAAAAGAAAGATAAACTACTTAAAAAAAAGAACATGATAGAGTTTTTCGCTTATTCGACCTCCCATGATCTCAAAGGTCCTGCTATTGCAATCTATGGAATCTCCAAACTCCTCAATAAGAAATATGGCCACAAATTAAATGATAAGGGTAGAAATTATTGTGAGCAGATTCAAAGGATATCCGAACAAATAGTAACCCTGGTTGAAAAAATAAATATATATATACAGGCAAAAGTTGCGCCTTTGAACATTGAAAATCTCAAAATTGGGGAGATATTTAATGAGTTAAAGGAGGAGTTTTCTTCTGTTTTGGAAAACCGCCATATTAATTGGCTCGCGCCTAAAGAAGATCATTTAATCAGGGCAGACAGGCTTTCAATCACCAGGGTCTTGCGCAATCTTGTGGACAATGCGCTCAAATACGGCGGAGATAACTTAAGCGAAATCAGGATCGGTTACAGAGAAGATGAAGACTTTCATATTCTTTCAGTGGGCGATGATGGTGTAGGAATTCAAAATGATCAATATGAAAAGATTTTCCGGACCTACCAGCGGGAGGAGACATCTAAAGGGACCGCAGGTGCTGGTTTGGGCCTTGCCATTGTGAAGGAGGTGGCAGAGAGGCATGGAGGAAGGGTCTGGGCGGAGCCGGGAGAAAAGAGAGGTACGACTTTTTGTTTTGCGATATCAAAGAAACTGCAGGTGAAATAAAAGGGGTGTGAATGGTTACTCTCTATTCGGAGGGAAAGCTCAACTCTTAATTAGGAACGGGAGATAAATAAGTTGAACAAAAATTAATAGGATTTTTTGTTGTATTCAAGGCGCGAGGAGCGAGCATAACGGGTTATGTGATCGACGAGCAACGAAGAAGACGGCAAAAAAGACATTAATTTGTTCAAGTTATTTATTGTACGTTCCTTATTAAGCCTGGTCCTTAAAATCCGCTCCAGTTGCCAACACAGGAAGAGCTCTTTGCCCGACTGGGCCCTCAGATCTGAAAGTTTTGCCGGACTCAGCAGGTCAGTAATCCGCAAGCATAGATAATTGATACAAAAGTGGTGCCGTGCAAGGAGCTGACAGCCCGTGGGACCGAGAAACAGACAGTCTTTTTCCCCAAGACGTTCAGTGGATATCTTCCTTTCCAGAAGCAAATTAAGCAGCACTACAAACTCGTCATACCAATCTTCAATACCGGCCCCGCAACAGCCACCGTCCTGAATCTGGGTCGCGCACATAGCACATTCAGCCACTATACCAAACCTCTCCATCAGCTCGTAGCTTTTTGAAATCTCTTTTCTGTAAAGTCCAAGGAGCCGGCCAAATTCGCTATCTGCTGCTAGATCTTTCCCATGTTTTTCCCATAAATATTTGGCTAGAGCGATTTTTTCTTCAATAGATATTTCGTTTGAGTATAAACTAAAGCCGGGCATTGTTCCTGCCTAAATTAAGCAATTAGCCTTTAGCGGTTAGCTATTAGTTGAATGATTACAGGATGTTTTACTATTACGAAATTAGGTATTAGCTTTTAGCGGTTAATTTGCTGCTGTTCAAAGTATAACCAGACGCATAAAATCCTCTGCCAGTATTATGGGACCTTTGTAGATTTTGCCGCATGGTGTGATCAGGTCATGCTCATCGCAATTCGGATAAAAATGGTTAAGGAGCAATCGCTTAACTCCGGCATCCTGGGCGATTTTTCCTGCTTCAGAGGGAGTCAGGTGCCCCGAGATCTTGTGGCCTTCAGGTGCCGCGCACTCTAAAACCAGAAGGTCAGTGCCCTGAGCTAACTCTATCAGTTCATCACAGAAGTCCGTATCTCCTGAAAATACCACTGATTTGCCATCCGATGTCTCGATTCGATAGGCCAGGCTCTGAGGAGTATGTTTAGTGGGCGCACTTCGTATTATAAGGGGAGGGAACTGCATTGCTGCTTTCATCTCCGGTGGTATTTCTTCGAAGATGATTTTTTCAGGCTCAGGTTCCACCCAATGTCCGAATGCCTGTATCAGGGACTGATAAAATTGCTTGAGCCCTTCAGCAGCTATGACCATCACCGGAGAATTCCTATCATATCCGGGTGGATACCTTGTAGCAAAGATAAAGGGTGCCAGTTCCCCTATGTGGTCCGGGTGGAAGTGTGTATAGAGCAAGATGTCAAGCGTATTATAGGGAATGCCCGCCTTAACCAGTTGTCTTAAGGTCCCTGCAGCACTGTCTATGAGCAGGGTTTGTCCTTCGATCTTTAAGCAAGTAGCAGGACCGGCCCTCCTTATGGAAGGGACACCTGTTCCGGAACCAAGCACGATTATCTCCATCATTTTTCTAATTCCTTTAAATTGAGCGATTAGCTATTAGCTTAATGATTACATCTAAAATAAGCAGTTAGCCTTTAGCAGTTAGCTATTAGCTTAATGATTACAGGATGTTCTGGTAATATCTTGATTTTTCAAAGCTAAACGCTAATGGCTAACAGCTAAAGGCTCAATTTAGGTTACAGATTTAACGGAACAAGTTCTATCTGTCCCCAGATCCCAAGTTTTGTTCCCTTTATAATCACTCCTCCCAGGATTCCCGGGATTTCCTGTAAGGCATTGAGGCCTGGGTCTATATCTTTTTCTATTCTTACCATATTCCCTATAGATGTTGCAGTTGCATCTGCCAAAGCTACGGATTGAGAGACTATAGTCACTGCATCTGCCTTTCCAAGACTTCTTGAATGACCCATTGTACCCGATGAGGTGCATATTCCCAAAGGCATCCGGCTGGGAGCAACGGCAATGCCGACTCGTCCGCTAAGTGGCGAAGTGCCTGCCCAAATGGCTGAAGTAATTGGCTCAAAGACCCGGAGGAATATGTCTCCACCATTTTCCACTATAACCTCACCTGAAGTAAGCTCCACACATCTTTTGCCAATATGTTGGGCAATAGCACCGGCTACTGCGGCCATTGGGCCGACACCAGCGGCTGCGGAACTTTCTAACATATCCCTGACTACGGCAGAGGCAAAAGGGTCATCAGGTAAGGGGGTATAGCTTTCGAGAAAACCAGGGTGGCTGCGGGCATAATCCTCAATAGAGAGCCGGACCTCTATGACCCATGTTGAGACTTCATTTTCAAGATTGCGGTCAGACTGTATGTGAAGATCAGTTTCCTGATGGCGGACTTGAAAGCCGGCCAGGCCGTTTCTGGCTATAAAAGAACGGTATGTGCGCTTTTCTCCCACCGGCTTCAGGCCAGAATATCCCCAAGCTCCTGACGTGGGGGCCGCATGAGCAACTCGTTAACAGCATCTTTAGGGTCAAGGCCTTGGTACAGCACCCTGTAAACCTGATTCGTAATGGGCATCTCGACTTTGTATTTCTCAGCCATGGCATAGACTGAGTTTGTAGTCTTGACACCTTCTGCTACCATGCTCATTTCCTTCAGTATGGTGTCAATGGACCGGCCCTGGCCCAGCTTCAGGCCAACCTGGCGATTTCGGCTCAGGTCTCCGGTACAGGTAAGCACAAGATCTCCAAGACCGGCAAGCCCTGCAAAGGTCAGAGGATTTGCACCCAACCTCATACCCAGTCGCGACATCTCCGCAAGTCCCCTGGTAATCAGGGCCGCTCTTGTATTGGTCCCAAATCCCATACCGTCTGATATGCTGGAGGCGATAGCTATGACGTTTTTTAAAGCCCCGCCCAGTTGAACACCCATAAGATCCAAGCTGGTATAAACCCTGAAGGTCTCAGTAGTAAAAAGTTCCTGGAGACCGGTACACAGTTTATGTTCTGAAGCTGCTATTGTGACAGCAGTCGGCATGGAAGATGCTACCTCTTGAGCAAAACTTGGGCCGGAAAGGGCAGCTAACCTGCCGGATAGCCTTGAGGGAAGCACTTCCTCCATGATCTCCGTCATGGTGAGCAATGTCCTGTTTTCTATCCCCTTGCTGGCAGAGACTACGGCATAAGGTAAATTTGGTGATTTGGTGATTTGGTGATTTGGTGATTGTGAAAGATCATTAAGGGCGATCGCGACCTGCTTGGCGACCTCTCTGAGACCATGTGAGGGCACTACAAAGAGTATGACTTCTTTATCTATGACGGCTTTTGAAATATCTGAGGTGATTTCCAGTGCAGCAGGCAACTCAAACCCAGGAAGGTACAACGTATTTTCCCGGCTTTTGCGGATTTGTCTCGCAAACTCCTGGTTCCTGGCCCAGAATACTGTTTTAATTCCTTTGTTGGCCAGAAGTACGGCAAGAGCAGTTCCCCAGCTCCCGGCCCCCAATACTCCTACCCGTTTCATTCCTCATCCTGTTCTGCCAGCTTTGCCACTGCTGCCAGGTGATCTCCTTTCTGAATCCGTATCAGGCGCACGCCCTGGGTAGATCGGCCGATTGTGCGTACGTCCTGAACGCCTATTCGAATGATATTCCCACTGGTACCAATCAGCATGACCTCGTCATGGCCGTTTACAAGGATTACACCTACTACATGGCCCACCTTTTCTGTGGTCTTGATATTGATTACGCCCTTTCCACCCCTTGACTGCACACGGTACTCGCTCACCTGAGTCCGCTTTCCGTAGCCGTTCTCAGTGACAGTAAAGAGTGTATCCTGGGCTTCTGAGATTACCACCATTGCGACTACGCGGTCCCCCTTCGCGAGTTTAATGCCCCGCACACCTGCCGCAGTGCGACCCATAGATCTTACGTTGCCTTCCGGAAACCGAATACTGTGTCCATGCCTGGTGCCAAGAAATATATCAGCCTGACCATCAGTAACGGCGGCTGCTATGATTTCGTCGTCCTCGCGTACTGTGGCCGCAATTATACCTGTCGGCCTGGGCCTTGAAAAGGCTTCGAGAGAAGTCTTTTTGACCACTCCGTTCCTTGTTGCCATAATCACAAAACGATCCGATTCAAAGGTACGTACCGGTACGACAGCGGCAATATGCTCATTGGCCTCCCTGTCAATTGGCAAAAGATTTACCAGGGCTTTGCCGCGGCTCATCCTGGATGCCTGTGGAATCTCATAGACCTTCAGCCAGTAAAGCCTCCCCAGATTACTGAAGCAGAGGAAATAATCATGAGTGGAGGCCACAAATAGATCCACAACAAAATCTTCCTGCTTTTTGGATAGCCCGGTGATACCCTTTCCTCCGCGTCTCTGGCTGTGATACAGGCTCAGAGGGTTACGTTTAATATAGCCACTATGCGATAATGTTACCACCATGTCCTCTTCAACTATCAGGTCTTCGATATTGATCTCTTCGGGATCTCCTATTAACTCAGTGCGCCTGGGAATAGCGTATTCGTCCTTAAGGAGCCTAAGTTCTTTTTCAATAATTTCAAGGACCAGGGCATCACTTGCCAGGATTTCTTTATAGCTTTTGATATTGTTCAGGAGTTGCTGATAATCTTCCAGGATTTTTTTACGCTCAAGGCCGGTCAGGCGCTGAAGTTTCATGTCGAGAATTGCCTGGGCCTGAATGGTCGTGAGCCCGAAATGCTCAATAAGTCCTGATTTGGCCTCTGCAGGGGTGCTCGATCCCCGGATCAGGGCCACCACCTCGTCCAGGTTGTCAAGAGCGATCTTAAGGCCCTCGAGTATATGGGCGCGCGCTTCGGCCTTCTTAAGATCATATGTAGTGCGCCTGATAATTACGATTTTTCTGTGCTGGAGGAAGTGGGCCAGAACCTCTTTGAGGTTGAGGAGTTCTGGTCTGCCATTGACTATGGCGAGAAGGATTATCCCAAAAGAGCTCCCCATAGCCGTGTGTTTATAGAGGTGGTTGAGGATAACCTGGGCGATCCCCTCTTTCTTCAGCTCTACCACGATCCTCATTCCATCCCGGTCGGATTCGTCCCGCACAACATGGATCCCTTCAATCTTTTTATCACGGACAAGTTGGGCGATCTTTTCTACCAGCTTTGCCTTGTTAACCTGGTATGGGATCTGGTTAATAACTATGTGTTCCCGCTTGCCTTTGGCTTGCTGTTCCACTACAGCCCTGGCCCGCATTTTAATGATTCCGCGTCCTGACTCATAGGCTGACTTGATGCCGCCTTTTCCACAAATAAAGCCGGCGGTTGGAAAATCCGGACCTGGAATATATTCCATAATATCTGCTACGGTCATGTTCGGATTCTGTATAAGGGCGATCAGCGCATCCACTACCTCACCGAGATTGTGAGGAGGAATGTTGGTAGCCATTCCCACGGCTATACCAGACGAACCATTGATTAATAAATTCGGCACCTTGGAGGGAAGCACCAAGGGTTCTTCAAGGGAGTTGTCGTAATTAGCGACAAAATCTACGGTTTCCTTGTCGATATCCGCCATGAGTTCATGGGCCAGTTTGGTTTGACGGATTTCGGTGTAACGCATGGCCGCAGGGGCATCTCCATCGACTGATCCAAAATTCCCCTGACCGTCGATAAGAGGATAGCCCATGGAAAAGTCCTGGGCCATTCGAACTATGGTGTCGTAAACCGCAGAGTCTCCGTGGGGGTGATACTTGCCGATGACATCGCCCACAATGCGGGCTGACTTCTTATACGGTTTATTATAGTCGTTTCTCAGATCCTGCATGGCAAAGAGGATGCGTCTGTGCACCGGCTTGAGTCCGTCCCGGACGTCGGGCAACGCCCTTCCGATTATCACGCTCATGGCATAATCGAGATAGGACTTCTTGAGTTCTTCGGCAATGCCGCACGACTCAGTGGTTCCAGAAAATAATTCTATCTGTTCCTGCATTTTAGTAGATTCCTGACTTGTACCGGTTTCGTTATAAAGGAGGGGTCGATATGGTAATTAACTCAGGCTGGTCCCTGTTGTGGTCATAGTAAGCTGGCAGTGTTTCACACCCTTAAAGGCTTTTAACTTATAGGTCAGATTGCGCAGTGCATTAGGCTCACCACGGACAATAACTACCTCCAGACAATTGTGATGATCCAGGTGAACATGTTGTGACACTATAACATGGTCTGGAAAATTGTGTTGAATATCAATAATTGAATTTACCAACTCCCTCTTGTGGTGATCAAATACATAGGTGATAACGCCTACCACCTTTTGTCCTTCAAACTCTTTTTCCCACTCCTGCTCTATTAATTTTTCCCTTATGAGGTCACGAATGGCCTCTGACCTGTTGTTGTATTCTCGCTCTCTGATGTATTTATCAAAGGTACGAATCAGGTCATGAGGGATAGAGACTCCGAATCTTGTTATTGACTTATCTTCTTCTATTTCTTTCATAGTATTCCTAAGATATTTAAATAGTGCCTGAACGAAAACCCCTCTTTTTGTCATTTCGACCGTAGGGAGAAATCTTTAATGCCTGTATTTTCAGTACGATAAGATTTCTCGCTTTGCTCGAAATGACAGTTTTGGTTAGTTTTCGTTCAGGCACTAAATAGTAACCATTCAGAGATTCAAAGGTTCAGGGTTACAATTTCATATCACAATTTCCACAATGACCAATGACCTATTTCACTAAACCATTGTGCCAATATATTGTCAATGAGTTGAGGCTGTTAAGCGCTTAACAAAAAAGGCCCTGGGAAGGGCCTAAAAGGGGATTGGTATGGTCAGATAGCTCCTTTTGGTCACAAATCTGACCTGGATTTACATAGGAAGGATGCGAGGTTGAAGAATTACGATCAATTCCCGCCTTTCTTTTGACTTGATCTCATTCCTAAAAGCCCATTTGATCCAGGGAATCTTCCCCAATAATGGTATTTCCGAAATGTTATTCTCGCTGATTTCATCAATCAACCCGCCAAGGATCAGCAAATCACCATTCCGGACCTTTGCCATGGTTGACATCTGACGGAGCTTTACTCTGGGTAGCCCGATTTGCAAATTTGAGTCCCCAATCACCTTATATTCAATTGGCTCTTTGAGTTGGGAAGTTACAGGGGTCAAATATAGTACCATTTGATCATCTTCAAGCACATTACACATAACGAAGAATGCCAAGCCGGACAGGATGTCATCAGTTTCAGCAGTATAGGTTATTGTTGACGTAGCCCCCGAGGTGTCTACGTCTTTACTTATTTCACGGATATAGCGGATGGATTCACCAACTGTCAGAACACCCGGAGACCCGTTTAGGAGATTCAAACGAGGTTCTGATATAGTATGTACTTTCCCCTGTTCTTCCAACGCATTCACATATAGTTTGAAATCCGTTGGGGCGAGACTGACTTTTCCAAGCAGGCGCAGTCCTTCACGGGTAGCAGCACCTAAATCCGTGTAATTTACCTCATATACATTGCCTTGATCACCATATTCAATATTGCCACTGATTAAAGCGGAATCTCTTTCAACAGCCTTTAATACCTTGGACCAGTCAATTCCTCTTGATGACCCTTCTGAGAGTGTTACTTCAAGGATGTGGGCCTTTATAGACACCTGGCAGAATAACCACTTTTTTAATGTATCTATATATTTTTTAACAGACTTCTGTAATGTTGCGGTCGTTGTTACGGTTATAATCCCTAGAGATTCATCAACAGTATATTCTCCATCTCCGGATCTACGCCATGTGGCAGATTTTAACAGGCTACGAGAAGCTTCCATCTCGGCCCTAGCCCGTCCCTCGTATGTTCCTCCTTGGCTTTGCACCCCTGTTCCCTCACCCGCAGCGAAAACGCCGGGTTGGCCAGGCCCATGTACAGAGCCAGATCCCTCAGCCTTACCTGCAACATCGTCTTTTCTGCTACCCTCAGTCTTTGCACCATATTCTTCACTTATTCGTAATATAACGTCTAAATTCTGCCGGATACTCTTCCATACGTCAAAACGGTTAATATAGCGCGTAGTTTTTTCATCTGCCCAATCAGTTTCCGTTCCTGATTTAACAGTCGTCATGCTCAATTCACCCAAATTATCAACACTCGTGGAACCACCAAGCATATTTCCACCAATAGCCGCAGTAAATTCATTAGCAACATTGGGCATGGCAATCATATAATTAACTGTTTTCCCATATCCAATGATAAGAGTATTATCTTTAAACTCATACCAATAGTCCAGTTGTCTCAGCATATTCTCTAATGCTGTCCAAAAATCGTCGTCAGGCTTAATGTCAACGTCTATTAGGACGTCTTGCACAGCGTCCGAATTCCAGCTAACGGTAAAACCCTTCAGTTGAGCCAAAGTCTTAATTGCCTCTCGTAAACTTACAGTCTTTTCACGAGATGAAATTCTCGCGCCAACCTTTAGTTCAGGAAGCCCTAACTTGTTTTCCTTAACTTGAATATCTTCGACCGTGAACGAAGGTTGCCAGCTCACGGATGGACGGGATGAAGTGGGAGCACTGTAAGGGACAGACTGTTCTTCAGGCTGAACTTCAGTCTGTGAGCTCGCGTTTGCATCAAGTTCTGCCTGGGGAGTCTTTGAAAGGCTTTGCTTGGAGGCTACGCACCCGGTCATGAATCCAATTATCAGGAATAACAAAAGCATGCCCCTTATATCATGCCAAATCCGATATAATATGTTGTTTAATTTATTCATATTGGAGCACATTTTCATCCCTCCATAATTGAGCTATTAGCTATTAGCGGTTAGCTATTAGCCATTAGTACCTCGTAATTATTTTCGCGTTTTTTCCGGCAAAAAATTCTGAAACACAATCACGAGATTGAAAACACGAAATAAAACAACATTCAGACTTTCGTGTCTTCGTATTTTCGTGCTTTCGTGATCAATTTTTTTATCTTCAAACTGTTTTGGTTCCGGCTTGTCCGGGTTAGGGTTTAGCTAATGGCTAACAGCTAATCGCTCAATTCAGCTGTCATCAATATTTCCATTCGTTCCTTTGCGTATCGCTGTGATCTTAGAGGAATTGCTGCTCCTCCCTGCAAGACCGCCCTATATTCAGTTATTGCCTTGTCAATTTGACCTAGATGTTCAAAAACTCGCGCCCGCAGGAGCATGGCGTCTGCCGAAAGTTCATAATTGACCTCAATATTGTTTAACAGCCGAAGTGCCTGTCGATACTCGCCTTCAGATTCACAGAAGACAGCATAGTTATGTAGTGTATGCAGGGAAGGTATAGAAGCAGCGTCCATTGCGCGTTCAAAATAGATTTTCGCCTCATCCTTTTTCCCCATTCGGGCCAGTGCCACTGCTGCAAAAGTGGTTGCTTCGCTGTCTTTAGGCGCAAAACGAAGTGCTTTTCTGGCAAAATTAAAAGCAGTCAGTTCCTGACCTCCCGGGCCAAGGGCTAATGCCGATATTTTTTTAGCCAGCGATACATTTTCCGGCCAGATATCCGATGCCTCAATATAGAATTTTAATGCCTGACCAATTGCCCCCTGTTTCTCAAACTTGGCAGCCTTATTAATAAGGTCCTGCGCCTTGGCAACTTCTTCAATAGGAGTTTGAATGTCCACAATACGTTCAATCTGAATGCCGCCTTGCTGCTTCCCTTCAATGGGAATTCCATCTTTGTCGATGATGAGTTCTTGCTCTTTTTCAATAAGAAGGGGTTCAATTTGAACATCAAGGGTGCCGGTTGCGGTATCACCGCCCCATTCAAGAGACTTGTCAGCCGGGTAAATCATAATGGTATTATTACGCTCGATGCTATCCAATCCCTTTAAATTCTTAATTACATCCAGGACAAAGGTCCAAGGCACATTTTCAAGGGCCAGCGTAATGCTACCCTTTACTGATTCATCTACTACAATGTTCTTACCACTGACCTGACCCAGCAAACGAAATACATTGTGGAGATCCACTTTGAAGAGATCCACACTAATTTTATCTTTGGCATCATCACTCACCAATTTTGCCGCCGGATTATCACCATAAGTCTCACCAACTTTTGATGGTGTAACATCTTTCGTTTCATCCGGTCCTGTATTATTTCCGGAGCTTGGAAGGCTGGATTCAAGTTCAGCTATCCAGTGGGATATGTCGTTCTGCTCTGGTCTACTTTGGTTTGGCTCATTGCCCATTGCAGGCCTGTTGTCAGACATCCACCAGAATACTCCGACCAAAAAGACAATCAAAAGGCATGAGATTTTCCGTTGGCAACCCATTATTTTCCCTCCGGATGTAGTAACAGTACCCTATTCTGCAAAGTCAGCTCGCCCTGAATGTCTTCGAGTTCTTCTTTTACGATTACTCTGTCCGGAAGGATTTTTTGAACCCTGCCGTTTCGATAGCCAACCCGCAGACCAGGCTGCAAGAAGTACCCGATCCCGGCAGCATCCTGGGCCATGGCAATCCTGTTACCTTTATCATTGGCAATAATGCCTACCAGCGTTAGCTGGCCGACGTCCATACACTCCAATGGGGTAGCGCAAATTTCCGGCCTTCTAAACTCTTTTTTTTGGCGTCGTTTTCTAGCTATTCGCTTGGAAACTTTCGGTGCTGTTTTTAAAAACGTCTGAAACGGATCGGGTTTTCCATCCGAGCTGTAATAATAAGTAACAGGCTCCATGAGACGTTCCAGTCTAACCTGAAAATCCTTTACTTTTTTTGAATTAATTCCGTTCGATTTTTTCGTGATGGAAGTTGCTGCAGGAGTTACGGTAGTTTTATCTCCACATCCGGACAAACAACAAAGACCACATAAAGAAATAGTGATAAGTAGACTTGTATAAATAACAAACTCCCTATAATAGATTTTTGTTTTGGTCTGCATACTCATGTTAATTACTTCAGGTATTTAGGTTGAAGGCTGAAGGCTGAAGTGATCTTATAACCTTCCACCTAATCACTTCCTTTTCTTTTTCTTCTTTTTCGCCTGTTGTTCTTTTGGGCTGAG
>JAGGRV010000195.1 GCA_021159445.1 Deltaproteobacteria bacterium
GCGCTTTTTTTTATCAGTCATACCTGTTAGCATTTGTCCCGCCAAAGAATTTAGTGTAACCGTTCACACTCCCTGGCAGCCGATAGGCTTTTGCAGGGTTTCAACCGCGGGCAGATTGCACCAAAATGCGTATTCCCAACGGATTATGCTTTGAAACCTGAAAAAGGCTGTTGGCTGTCAGGGGGGAAAGTGAATAATTACAATTTAGTAGTTCCGCTTTCATAATCTTCCGGCCGCTCTTGACATAATCTTTCGGCAACCTTAAAGAGACATTTGCTCGCCCTGGAATGAGGGAAAAGTTTTACCAGCATAGTCTGTTGTTTTACGGCTTCATGAACGGTCTTATCACAAAAAATATATCCTAAATACTCGATGGAAATATTTAAAAAATGATCTGTTGCATTATTCAACCTCCCATAAACCTCTTTAGCCTCATTGGGACCTGTCACCATGTTAACAAGTAACATAAAACGCTTTGCCGCATAGTCTTGGTAAAGTAATTTGATTAAAGCATATGCATCTGTAAGTGAAGTAGGCTCAGGAGAAACGACGACAATAATTTCCTCTGCCACCATATTGAAATACATGACATTTTCAGCTATTCCTGCAGCCGTATCGATAAACATAAAATCAAGGCTTTCAGTCAGACCATCTAACTCCTTCAGCAGGGTAAGCTTTTGGTCTCTTGATAACTCCGCCATCTCCTGAATCCCTGAAGCCGCTGGCAAAATCTTGATACCACCTGGACCCTGAACAGTGGCCTCTGATAATGTTTTTTCACCATGAAGAACATGAAACAAACTATATTTCGGAGTAATCCCCAAAATGACATCTATATTGGCAAGCCCTGTATCTGCATCGAGCAATAAAACCCTTTCTCCCATCTTTGAAAAAATGTATGCAAAATTAGCCGCTATATTTGTTTTTCCAACGCCCCCCTTGCCGCTAGTTATAGCAATAACCCGAACATCTTTATTATGTTTTTTTTGTCTATTTCTCAGACTCATGCTATAGACATTCCTATCTATTCCCTTCATATCTCTCAGTACTCCAGCCTGATCCACTGAGACACCTCTCTTTTCAATCCGATTTAGGACTGCGAATCTATATTCACCATAGTATTTTTAACTATGAGTCGTGCAAGCTTACCAGGATCCACTTTTTCAAGATCTTGTGGAACATTTTGGCCATTTGTTATATAAAATACTGGTTTGCCCGCATAATCAATAATATTATAAATCGAACCAAAATTATTAGCCTCATCCAATTTTGTAAATATTATATTATCGTAGTTTATGATGCCAAATCTCTCTGCTGTTTCTATCATATTTTCCTGATTTGCCGTTATATTTAAAATAAGATTGGTCTCAATGGGAGAATCTATGGCAAACAATTCCTTTAATTTCATCAAATAATTTTCATCTTTGTATGTCTTCCCTGGCGTATCGATAAGTATAATATCTTTTTCACCAAACGCATCTAGACTTTCTTTAAATTCTTCCTTCTTAGAAATAAGTTGCAAAGGAAGACCCATTATGTCAGCATATATCTTTAGTTGTTCTGTAGCACCTATTCTATATGTATCTGTTGTTAAAATACCGATATCTAATCTATCGCTAAATAAATATTGGGCTGCAAGTTTTGCTAAAGTTGTTGTCTTTCCTGAACCCGCAGGGCCAACAAAACTAATAACTCTCTTCTTTGATACATTTTTGTAAAATGCAGCAATAGATCGTTTTATAATACCCTCAGCAACTTCGAGAAGGTTGCGATAATCTTCTAAAATTTCCTGTGAATAATTATTCTTTAACTCTTCTATTAGTTGAAAAGCTCGTTGTCTTGATATGCCAATTGAAATAAGATGATAATAAAACTTTGATAAATGTGAAGAAATATTTTCATTTTTTTGTACACCAAGGATGTCAAATAATGTATTCAAGGTCTCCCTTAATTCGGTCAGCTCGGAATGGATATCCGCTTTTTTTCTGGTATCCATTATAAGAGCTTTTAATTGATCTATTTCAGTCCTAAAAGGAAGAAATGCTTCATCACTATTTAAAATAGCTGATTCACTCTTTTTGTCTTTTTTACTACTTAGGTTGGGAATAGAACCACAATAATCATCTCTAGCCGCAATCATTTCAACAAAAGACCTTTTTTTCCCCTTCAACCTCTTACTAGAAAGAATTATGGCATTCGGGCCTAGATCATCCTTTATCCTTGCCATGCCCTCATTTATGCTCAATACTTCATATCTTTTAGTCTGCATCTTTCAATACCAACATGCCCAGGGATTTGATATTTGTATCATGTGTAACTTCATTATAAGAAAGAACAGTAATATTGGGGAAAAAATTTTCCAAAATTCTTCTTAAGTATATTCTTGTATTGGGTGAACAAAGGATAATTGGTTCTCGTCCTTTATCAGTAAAGATTTTGGCAAATTTTCGAAAACTGCTGACAATGTTCTGTATGATATCAGGATCAAGTGTAACAAATGATTCATATTCAGTATGCTGAACAGATTTTACAATACTATCCTCAATATCAGGAGAAACCATGATAACCGTTATCTTTCCATCTTCGTCCTCGTATTGCTTTGTTATAGCTCTTGCCAAGGCTTGTCTTACATGCCCAACTAATACATTAATATCTTTTGTTATAGGCACATAATCTGCCAGTGTCTCTAAAATCGTGAGGAGATCGCGGATAGAAATTCTCTCTCTCAAGAGATTTTGCAGCACCTTTTGCAGCATACCAAGAGGGATTATATCCGGAATGAGTTCCTGTACAAGTTTAGGATGGTTAATCGCAAAATTTTCTAGCAAAGACTGAACGTTTTGTCTATCCAGCAATTCATGTGCATGTGTTTTTATAATTTCAGTCAAATGAGTTGAGATAACAGTAGCTGGATCGACAACAACAAAACCCTTTGCCTGAATGCTTTCTTTTTCTTTTTCATCTATCCAGACTGCTGGCAAGCCAAAGGCCGGTTCTTTCGTCTCTATTCCATTTATCTTTTGTTCATCCCCAGCAGTAATCGCGAGATAATGACCTAACATTATCTCACCTTTAGCCACATCAATCCCCTTCAGTTTAATGACATATTCGCTAGGCTTTAATTGGAGATCATCTCTAATATGTATAGCTGCTACGACGAAACCCATTTCAAGGGCCAGTTGCCTTCTCAATCCCCTGATTCTTTCTAATATTTCTCCCCCCTGCTCCGCATCAACAAAGGGTATCAGGCTATATCCTACGTCAAGTCCCAAAAGATCAAGGGACAAAAGGGCCTCTACAGATTCTGAGGTTGGTTCCTTTGGTACTACTTCCGCTTTCGTTTTTTCTTCGATTTCTCTTGATGATTTAAATATTGTATATGCAAAAACCACCATGACGAAAGAAATGGTCAAAAAAGATAACTTGGGCATACCTGGAATCAAACCGAATATAAAGAGCATAACTGAAGTTGTGGCAATCACCTTTGGCTGGAAAAAAAGTTGTTTTCCCACCTCCTTACTCAGATCAGATGAAGCCGTAGACCTGGTCACAAGCATGCCGGCGGCAGTCGATACAATCAAGGCTGGAATCTGGGTCACCAGCCCGTCACCCACGGTAAGAAGGGTATAGGTATGCGCGGCATCCACTAACGGCATACCTTGCTGCAGCACACCAACAATCAGACCACCCAAGATGTTTATCAAAGTTATGACAATCCCCGCTATAGCATCTCCCCTGACAAATTTGCTGGCTCCATCCATTGCACCATAAAAATTTGCTTCCTGTTCAACTTCGCTTCGTCTTATTCTCGCGTCTGCATCCGTAATAAGTCCTGCATTGAGATCGGCATCAATGCTCATCTGTTTCCCTGGCATTGCATCTAATGTAAACCTTGCAGCCACCTCAGCTATCCTTGTAGCGCCTTTAGTTATTACAATAAAGTTAATCAAGACGAGTACCAAAAAGACTATGAAACCAACCACAAAGTTGCCACCAACAACAAAGTGACCAAAGGCCTTGATAACATTGCCCGCTGCCCCTAAGCCTTCATTGCCGTGGAGAAGTATAAGACGCGTAGAAGCCACATTAAGTGACAAACGAAACAATGTGGCAATAAGAAGAATGGATGGAAAAACAGAAAAGTCCAAAGGCTTTAATATATACATGGAGACTAACACTATAGTCAAAGAAAGGGTAATATTAAGAGAGAGAAGAATATCAAGGATAAAGGAGTGAAGAGGTATCATCATGATCAGAAGTATACCAACTACCCCTATGGCCATTACGGTATCACTGCCTTTAAAAAGATCACTAAAATTGCTGGTCTTAACGTAAGAATCTGCCATTTTTATGCGTACTCAACGAAGTCTGGAGGCCATCACCTTATTTCATGCTGTAAACGAATGCCATTACTTCTGCGACTGCCTTGTACAAATTTGTTGGTATCACCTCATCTACATTCACCATTTTATACAATATCTGTGCCAGGGGTTTGTCCTCAACAATGGCCACTTTGTTTTCAGTGGCGATTTCCTTTATCTTTTCGGCGATATGACCACTTCCTTTCGCAACTACCTTCGGCGCAGACATCTTGGATTGATCATAGTGAATGGCCACTGCAAGATATGTGGGGTTGGTTATAACCACATCCGCTTTTGGAACATTTGCCATCATTCTTTTTCTGGCCGCCTCCCTCTGAAGGCGTTTAATTCTCGCTTTTATAATGGGATCCCCTTCTGTTTGCTTAAGCTCGTCCTTTACTTCCTGCTTTGACATCTTAAGATTTTTTTCGAATTCCCACCTTTGATATAGATAATCAAATATTGCGAGGATCATAAGCAACAAACAGGTTCTAAAAACAATCTTAAATGCAAGCCTACCAATGTAGGCTAATATTTCACCTACACTTTGATCCGACAAAGGAATAAAATTCTCTACCTCTCCTTTAATTGTTATATAAATAAGAAAAGCAATTACCAAAATTTTAAATACATTTTTAGTCAATTCCACAAGAGACCTGATAGAAAAAAGCCTCTGAAACCCGCTAATCGGATTAATCTTTGACAGTTTCGGTTGTATCGAGTCTGTAGAAAGCACAAAACCTACCTGAAAATAGTTGACAAGCAAAGCAATAAGAAAAACAGCCAATAAGAGGGGAAAGAGTAAGGTAAAAATTTTACTTGCGAAATCGATTAGGAAATGCTGAATACTATTACAATCAATATTGAATTGAGCAGATTCAACAAATAACCTTCTCATAACATTCAGCATTTTTTCGAGCATATCGTAGGAACCGAAATAAAAAACCACTAAACAGGCCGACAAAACTGCCACAGACGCAAGTTCCTGACTCTTTGCAACTTGCCCTTTTTTTCTGGCATCTTCTCTCTTCTTAGGTGTTGCCTTTTCAGTTTTTTCTTGATCTGACTTTTTCTCAGCCATATTCAGGACCCGTAAAGCGCATGCTAGTGTCTGAATGGAAAATCCGTTCAGACACAATTTTGAACTCTAAATTTTGGATTTTGAATTTAAAAAAGGGAATACCCTCAACATATTAATGATTCCTGACCCAAATTGAAAAAAAATTGGGGTTTTCGTTCAGCCCCTAACTATTTACTGACGCTTGCGTCAAAAAAATAGACATTCTCTCTCTTCGTTCATTTGGCCGGGACATAACCTCACATCAGATGGAGAAGCACGTTTAACTTATCTCCATAATTTAAAAAAATCCTGCTCATTATTTTCGTAAAGATGGGAAGAGTTAATCCTATGCCTATAAGCCCTATAGCTATCTTTAAGGGAAATCCGACAATAAGTATGTTGATTTGAGGAACAGTCCTGGCAATTAATCCAAATCCAATACTCGTCATCAATAGTGCAGTAATAATTGGAACACCTATCTTAACTGCAATGATAAAAATATCTTTTGAAATTTCTACAATTGACTGCATTAATTCTGCTGAAAAGTGAAAATCAAGGGGAAAAATAATTCTGTAGCTTTCTGCGATAGCATACAAAAATACATGGTGACCATCAACGGCAAGAAAAATTAACATTGCAATGAGATACCAAAGTTGAGCTATAATGGAGACTTGTTCACTTGTTATAGGATCAAACACATTCACAACAGCAAAACCCATTTGAAAACCAATAAGCTGCCCTGCTATCTGTACCCCAGCAAAGGCCAATCTACCTGCCAAACCTATAATAACTCCAATAATAACTTCTCCTACCATTCCCAATATTAATGGAAGAATCTCAAGGGGTGGAAGCTGAAATTCAATAAAAGGGAAAAGAAGAAATGCTATCATCAATGACAATCCCCCTTTTGCCCTAACTGGAACATTCCTATTCCCAAAAATTGGAATAGTAATCACCATAGCACTCACCCTTAGTAAAATAAATATGAAGAGTTCTAGTTGTTCAGATGTTATTTGTGATATAGTCATTAAAAAAAACTCATTTCAAAAATTGCCATGTATAATTTGGGATTAAAGATCCCAGTGAGAGGTCTGGGATAAATTACTCACTCAGCTCACTTGGGGGAGATTCCGTTTGGCCTCCTGTTATTGCTGAAATCTGGCTGTACTGAATGCTTGTAATTATTCACTTTCCCCCCTGACAGCCAACAGCCTTTTTCAGGTTTCAAAGCATAATCCGTTGGGAATACGCATTTTGGTGCAATCTGCCCGCGGTTGAAACCCTGCAAAAGCCTATCGGCTGCCAGGGAGTGTGAACGGTTACGAATGCTTACCTGATATACATCGGTATAGACGAAAAGAGTCTCTGCGTATAACTAACCATAAGATTGATCATCCAAGGAAGAGCGATCATGAGGGCAACCATAACGGCTATTATTTTAGGAACAAATGTTAGTGTCATTTCCTGAATCTGGGTCACGGCCTGGAATATACTGACAATAAGACCAACGACAAGACCTACAATAAGCATGGGAGCGGAAAGCAATAGAGTAACTTTTACGGCTTCACCTGCTATCCCGATAACCAAATCGGTATTCACTATTTGCCCCCTTTATTTTCAAGCAAAACTCTTAACCAATGAACCGATTATTAAATACCACCCATCAGCTAACACAAAAAGCAGCAATTTGAATGGCAGGCTTATCATTACAGGTGGAACCATCATCATTCCCATTGACAAGAGTACGCTGGCAACAACCATATCCAGTATCAAAAAAGGTAAATAAATTATAAATCCAATCTGAAAAGCTGTCTTCAATTCACTAATTATAAAAGAAGGTATTAATACTGGTAAACCTATATCATCCGGCGTTTCAGGTCTCTCTCCCTTTGAAATTTTCACAAACAAGGCAATATCCTTCTCCCTTGTCTGCTTTAACATAAATTTTTTCATAGCCTGCGCTGTCTTATCAAAGGCCCTTTCAGCCGATATCTGTTCGTTCATATATGGCTGCAATGCTTGATTATTCACCTTATTCCAGACAGGAGTCATAATAAAAAAGGTCAAAAAGAGAGATAATCCAACAATGATCTGATTTGCGGGCATTTGCTGTGTGCCCAGAGCATGTCTTAGAAGGGAAAGAACTACAACAATTCGAGTAAATGACGTCAACATTATAAGTATTGCCGGGGCAAGTGACAATATTGTGAGAGCAAATAATAATTGTAGAAGTGGTGCTAACTTACCAGGTTCATTGAGACTATCATCCACACTCAAGTTTAATGGCGGGATAGAGAAGGATTGACACCATACAGGATACGCAAAAAAAAAGAGTCCGGAAATTATTAATATGCATATAAAACATAATTTCCATTTATTTTCTAAGCGCTTATACATTTCCCCTTTCATCCCTTTTCACAAAATGACCATGGGAAAATATTTTTGTCTTACAACGCATTAAATAATCAGAAAAAGGAGGATTTTTACCCCCTTGCCCCTGGATATTTTCCAGTTGTTCAAGTGAGTTATGATCTACAATTTTTGTCAATAAAGATATCTGATTACTCGAGACACCAATCACCAAGATATCCCCCAATACCTCGATCAACATGATACTGTTCTTAGGTCCCAAATATTGAGTAGACAAGATTTTCATCAATCCATCATTTATTACTCCTGTTCTCTTCATAGCCTTTTTGAGCAAGTATATAGTTATAAGCATGATACCCAAGGTAACGGCAAGAGCCGATACCATTTTCAGAAAAGATGGAAATAAATCCGGTGAATTCATGATATATCAAGCCTTGCCATGATTGGTTGAAATTGGAAATTTAATTTCCAATTTCAAGTTTCAAGCCGTAAACGCCTACCAATTATTTAAGTTTATCAATTCTCTCAGCAGCAGAAACAACATCCATCAATCTAACTCCAAACTTTTCATTAACTACAACCACTTCACCCTTAGCAATCAACCTATTATTGACAAAAATATCCATAGGTTCCCCTGCAAGTTTCGTTAACTCTATAACTGAACCTTGTGCTAATTGAAGAAGTTTACCTATCAACATCTTGCCTCTACCCAGCTCAACAGTCACTGTAATAGGAATATCCAAGATGAAGTCCAAATCCAGTGACGACCCCTTCGTCTCACTTTTTTTTATCCTTTCAAAGTTAACACTGCAGGCCTCTTTTTTTGCAGTTGGCTGCTTCGCCTCCTCCAGTTCATTCTGAACATCGTCCCAGCCAATATCTTCATCCGGTTTTGTCTCTTTTAGGTTAACGTTAACGCTGCTGGCCTCCTTTTCCGCAGTTGGCTGCTTCGCCTCCTCCAGTTCATTCTGAACATCGTCCCAGCCAATATCTTCATCCGGTTTTGTCTCTTTTAGGTTAACGTTAACGCTGCTGGCCTCCTTTTCCGCAGTTGGCTGCTTCGCCTCCTCCAGTTCATTCTGAACATCGTCCCAGCCAATATCTTCATCCGGTTTTGTCTCTTTTACTTCTTCAATTAAGTCATTCTGTCCCATATAGATGCACCTTTTACTGCGTAATAGTAAATTCTGATATCTCTACTGCCTGGTTCCCTTTATATATTCCTGGTTTTCCCCTAAATTTAATGACATCTTCTATATAAACATCCAGATCATCAGTGTAGCAATGATCCAAGGTAATCACATCCCCATCCTTCAAGCTTATAATCTCCCTTCCAGTCACCTCCGTTCTACCCAGCTCGACGATCAAGTCCACTTCTGATAATTTAAGAGCCTTTTCAAATTTAGTCTCCCAATCTTTATTACCCCCGAGTGTTTCATCCTTATAAGTTCCCTGTAGTTTTTCCTTGATTGGCTCTATCATTGAATAAGGCATGCATAAAGTTATTGTGCCTGTAGAAAATCCTAAATCGATCTCAAAATTTATAACAACCGCGACATCTGTGGGTACCATAATTTGTGCAAATTGGGGATTAATTTCAGATCTCAGATAGACAACATCGGGGTCTATAATTGGTTTCCATACCTTCTCAAGATCTGACAATGCGCTCAAAATAACTCTTTTTATGAGATTGTTTTCTATAGTTGTAAAATCTCTTCCCTCGATTTTAAACGTCTCCCGCCCGGATCCGCCGAACATGATATCAACCAATGCAAACATGACTTGTGATTCAACAATAAATACTGAGCTACCCCTTAATGGATCCATTTTAAATACATGCAAGCTCGCAGGCAAAGGGATACCTTTCATAAATTCCACGTACTTGAGCATATCCACAGACATGACATTCACATTGACAATCCTTTTTAACAATGATGATAGGGTGGTCCCGAACATCCTGGCGAACTTTTCAGTTATCATCTCCAGGACCGGCATCCTCTCTCTTACGACTCTATCTTGACTGGTTAAATCGTATGTTTGAGTTTCTGAATCCTCAGAGATTTCCTCTTGTTCTGTTTCAATCTCTCCCCCTGATATCCCGTTTAAGAGAGCGTTTACCTCTTCCTGTGATAATACCTGGGACATTTATGTGCTCCGTTTTGATTTTACTAGACAAATTGAGCTATTAGCCTTTAGCAGTTAGCTATTAGTTTAATGATTATCGGTCTGCCGTCCTGACAAGCAGGATATTTTACTATTACAAACTTTCACCCATTAAGTGTTATTTCTAATTAACGTAATGCTTTGATTGTTCAAAGCTAAACGCTAATGGCTAACAGCTAATCGCTCAATCCAGGTCTATTGTATAATAAATTCGGTAAAGTAAACTTTTGTAATTTGATCCTTGTCAAGATAGTTATTCACGCGTATGGCAATTTCATCTCTAAGACGTTGTTTTCCTACAAAGCCTACTATTTCTTTATATTTTTTTGAAGAAAGGAGATCCAAAAGGCCGTCCATTATTTCCGGCTTTAATGAATCTAATTCCGATATACAATCTTCATTAGATACTTCTAGTTGAATTGTGATCTTCAAATACCTTTCACCATTATTATCCATCAAATTTACGATAATGCTATCTATAGGCCAAATGGCCTTCTTTACCTGAACCGTTTGTTCGACTTCCTCTTCAGGAGGCTCGGAAAAGTGAGTCCTATAGTACCACCACCCCCCAAAACCCGCTGCCCCCAAAATTACAATCACAACGGCCATTATAATCCACTTCAGGAACGGCAAACTTTTCTTTGAATCCTTTTCTACAGCAGATTCTTCTTGCTCTTCTTCTTTGATCTCTTCTTCAGCCATTGAATTCCCTTATTAAGGTCAAAATGATCCCCACCCTCCTGTTAAGTTCCCTGTTATGGTCACTCACATTTGGATAGAGGGGCTTTGAATCTCCATAACCTGCGGCAGAAAGCCTTTCCGGAGAGATGTTGCCTTTAGAAATGAAATACTTAACAACGTTTACAGCTCGAGCCACTGAAAGTTCCCAGTTGGATGGAAAACGTTTGTTCTCTATCGGGACATCATCTGTATGCCCTTCCACCCTTATTTGACAATCAGTTTTTTGGAGAATAGAAGATAAATTTTTAAGAGCAGAATAATTTTTCTCTTCAATTTCGGACATACCTGTTTTGAAAAACAACTTTTCCTTCAAAATAACGGAAACTCCTCCTTCAATTACCTCTGCATCCATATTGCCTATCTTGTCTATATGCTCGGCTAATTCTCTCTTTTTTTCGCGAAAGCTTGCGCCTCGATTCCCCATGGGAATGATAAAGGGCTCGAAAACTTTTATACCAACCTTTTCCTCAAAACTTAACATTCCGAAGGCGTTATTTATTGCATAAACTGCTTCCGTCACTTTGGCCACATCAAGTTTCGACATTGAAAGGACTAAAACAAAGAATGTAAGGAGCAGAGTCACCATATCGTTAAAGGTAGCTAACCATTTACCCCCTTTCTCATCTGAATCTTTAGAATTCTTCTTCAATTAATAGCTCGATATCAATTCAATTCTTGATTTTTCTGCAATTCAAAACATATCTCAACCCTTCGGTTTTTCTGCCTGCCCTCAGGCGTATCATTCGATTCGACAGGATGGTATTGGCTGAATCCAATGGCAGCCAACCTTTCCGAAGAAATTTTCTTCTTAAGAAAATATCGCAGGACATTTACCGCCCGGGCCGTTGACAATTCCCAATTTGATGGAAATTCAGGGGTATTTATCGGAACGTCATCCGTATATCCTTCAACTCTTATAAAAAAAGGATCTTTTAGCGCTATTGTAATTATTTGATCAAGATAAGGATATGCCTCTCTAGTCACTGTAGCCAGTCCTGGGGCAAACAATACATTAGCTCCAAAATTAACCTTAAATCCTTTATCAATCCACTCTATATCAACGGATTCACCCCATATCATTCCTTCGTAATGTTTTTTTAATAATTGTATAGTTGACTCAATAGAAGCTTTCTCAGCTTCTGTAATATCTGATGTGGATAACGCTATACTATTACCCCCGGTGCATACCGGATTTTCTACAATAAGATTAGTTGGCAAACCCGTACTATACTTTTTTGAAGATCCTCCATAGCCACGAGTAAAGTTTGTCACTTTTCCACCATCAATAGTTGAATAAGATACAAGCAGGGCAAACAAGGCCACCAAAATCAGCACGAGAGAACAATATATTGACTCCCACCCAGCAGCAGATACCTCTTTTTCCCCTTTTTTCTTTTTAGATTCATGATTCATCCCTAAAAAACCGACTTCCTTTCCTTCGGAGATACAAATGAATGAAGCTTCTGTTCTAACATCCTTGGATTATCTCCCGACTGGACAGATAAGACACCACTCATAATTAATTGTTTCGTGGCAAGTTCCTGAGCACTTCGCGTCCTTAGCTTGCCGGAAATAGGAATGAAGATCAAATTTGCTAAAATAACGCCATAAAAGGTGGTAATAAGGGCCACTGCCATAGACGGACCTATGGAACTTGGATCATCCATCTGCATCAACATCTTTACTAATCCAATCAATGTTCCTATCATCCCCATAGCTGGTGCAAAATTCCCCATTGTCATAAATATCTCTGCACCCAATCTATGCCTCTCCTCGATGTACTCAACTTCCGTATCAAGGAGCTCGGACAGTTTGGCTGGTTCAATACCATCTATCATTAATGTCATTCCTTTAACAAAAAAGGGGTCCTTGATATCTTTCAGCGTCTTCTCTAAACCTAATATCCCTTCGCGACGGGAGACTTTTGACATCTCTATCAACATCTCCATAATCTTTTCAGTTTTTACCTTCTCACTGAAAAATGCGTTCTTTGCTACTTTTATTACCCCAAGGACATCCGAGATAGGATAATTGATTAATGTAGCACCCATAGTACCGCCACAGACAATCATTACAGATGGTGCGTTTATAAATGCACCCAATCCGCCGCCAATACTCATGGCAATGATCACAAGACCAAAACCACTTACAATTCCTAAAAGTGTTCCCAGATCCATTTAATAAATTACCCTATAGGGGTTCAAAGGTTCAGAGTTCAAAGGTTCAGGCATAAACCTGACGCACCATCCTCCCAGCTACTTCGTTTTTGAGAAGAGCAAATACTGTACCAAACGTAACCGTTCAGGGATTCAGGGTTTACCGAAAACCTGTCTGCCATGACTCCGGCATAGGCAGGCGTGGCAGTAAAAGCCTCTCACACTCCCAGGTGCTTGGTAGACTCTTGCAGGGTTTCGATTGAGGGCAAAAAGGAAAGGATTCTTGACGAGACGTCATTAATTTGACGTTCAGAAGATACGTTTTGAAAGATGAACGTCCAACATCGAACATCCAACATCCAACATCGAATGAAAAACGGATATACAATACCGAATACTCAACGGCTATTTCTGTCTTTTTTCAGCCGTTTTGATACTCGTAACAAAAAACTTAATTAATTCTTCTGTTTCCTCTAAAATATCATTTAGTAGTTCAGGTTTTTTAATTAATGGTACACAGTGAATGAGTTTTAACCATCTCTTGGTCTCCCTAAGTTCCTTTAATGAGATACGAAGCTTATGGATAAAATCCTTTGGGGACTCCGCTGCCTGGGCTTCACCGTGGTTTGGATAAGGCGAAGTTCCCGATCTTAACAATTGGCCCGCAACATGGTTGCCTGCTCTGGTATTTGGTAGCTGTTCAACGATCTTTATGATTCGGACCGAATACTCGAGCAGCCTTTCTTCCAAATCATAAGTCTTTATCTTTTCCCACTCGATGTTGGATGTTCATCTTTTCAGCAATTCATCTTTTCCCATTCGATGTTGGATGTTCGATGTTGGATGTTCGATGTTCATCAGTCCATTACCTCTTAATATTCATGAGTTCAGACAGCATTTGATCAGTAGTTGTGACGACCTTGGCACTGGCTTGATATGCCTTTTGAGCAGTAATCATGTTGATAAATTCTGTAGCAATATCGGCATTCGACATCTCAAGTGAGTTGGGACTGATCCCGCCCAATCCGCCTGTCCCGGGTTTATTTATGAGCGCATCGCCCGAACTCACCGTAGCAGCGAACAGACTGGATCCCATCTTCTTCAATCCCAATGTATTTGTAAATTTCGCCAGGGCAATCTGTCCTATTCCCGCAGACTGTCCGTTTGTGAAGAAACCATCAATGACCCCATCGTCTCCAATTGACAGACTCTGCAATTCACCTGAGGCCCAACCATCACTGACAAGGGACCTGTTAACCGATGGGCTGGCATAGCCTGTCATTA
>JAGGRV010000596.1 GCA_021159445.1 Deltaproteobacteria bacterium
TGCGAATATTCTCATGGGAGAGGAGAAATTCCCCGATACTTGGTTGCAGCGTAAACCCATGTACCCCATCTCCGGTTGTATAGACCATAATCTTGCTCGATCCATAAATAAAATACCCTGCTGCCACCTGTTTATGACCGGGCTGTAAGACTTCTGCCATTAAGCCGAATTCCCCGGGACCCTGTTTTTTGAGAATTGAAAAGACCGTACCGATCGTAACAGGTACATCAATATTGGTGATGCCCCCCAGAGGATCAAAGATCAGTATATAGTTACCCTTTGGATATTCTTCGGGGATCGGTATTAAATCGGTATTCATCTTGGAGGCCATACAAGCGAGGTGTCCTATGTGACTAAGACGCTTTACAATTGTAGAGTTTGCATATTCACGCAATTTTTGTACAAACGCTTCGCCAACACTTTCTGACTCCATAGTATCTAGCGCATCAGACAAATTTGCCTTGTCCACTTTCTTGGCAATGATCTTGGCTGACACTGACAATTCGGCCATTATCGATGAAAAGGCACCCGTTGCCTCCGGCTGCTCTTTTTGTCTTGACAAGATGAACTCATTAACAGTTATCCCTTTAGCCATTTAAAATTTACCTCTTTTGTGTATTATGCTGCAAATTATAGTTCCAGCCAGGACTCGGAGAATATGGTCTTTCCCATCAGGACTCTGGTTGTCTTGTAGTATTCCATTTCCTTGGGAGAAAGGGCGCCGGGGTCAGGTTCGTTTCCGTCCATTATATCGTGAACCAGCTTCAGCAGATCAAGCATTTGCCCGTGGGCCAGTTTAATTAACTCATGATCATATGTGTCGACAATGGCCGACCATAATCCATGCTTCATTAACATGGCCAATAAAGCCCGGTTGAGATACGGTCGCTTTTCAGTAGAAACACCGTTTGAGATATTTGAGAGGCCCACTACGGACTTTACGCCCGGAGCAATTTCAGGCAACATTCTCATGAATTCCAGTCCGCTCATTACCTGGTCTGATCCCAGGGTTATAGGGGTAGTAATTGGATCCACCAGAATCTTCTCGTTCGGGATCCCGGCCTCGTTCATAGCCATGGAGAGGTCTACAGTCATGGCTGCCCTCTCGTTAGAATCCCTGGGCATGCCGTCCACTCCCCAGAGCAGGCCCACAACGTTACAGCCTGCCTCAGCAGCTACAGGTATAAGCTTTTTCATCCGCTCAGGCTGGAGCGAGATAGAATTCATCACATGGATCCGGGGATTTTTGGTTGCCTTCATTCCTGCAATCAAGGCATCGGCATTTGTAGTGTCAAGGGACAGAGGGCAATCGGTTATTTCCTCTGTAACATTGACCATCCATGGCATTAACTCATGCCCTTCCTTTCTGGAAGGCCCGATGTTCAGATCCAGAAAATCCGCTTCGTCCGCCACTTCTTCATTGGCCATCAACTGAATCGGCCTGGGATCACGCTCCTTCATGGCCTTTCCAATCCGGGTACCCATGATATTTATGCTTTCAGCTATGCATTGGACGTACATGATTACACCTCAGCCTGCCAGTCCCTCAAAAAGGGAGGTATATGGCTTGCTTCTCTGGGGCCAATCTGGATCTTCCAGTCCGGAAGTTCTTCCTCCAGCTCACCTTTTATAGATGCCAGATATCCTGGGATAATCAGGTTTCTGTGTTTGATCCTGTCTTCTATGTTTGATTTTTTAACAAACACACCTATGAGATCCGCACTGAATTTTCCTGCGGCCCAGGCAGTAAGCACTGAAAGGCCCTCTGTATCTTTAATTAGGAGCCAGGATGGGATTTTGCTGCCTTCGACTTCTCCTGAGACGATAAAGTAAGTCAGGGAGAAGTTGCATGTAATAAGTACAGGAGAGTTCTCGTCCGGCCCGTTTATTGGATAAATGTCCTCCTCGACCACCATAGGCCTCTGAGGATCAGTAAAGATATTAAGCCGCTCAAGCAGGAGCGGGAACAGGGTATCTCCCTGCAGGTCAGACATAACTATGATGCCGGCGTACTTGGCCACCAGGACCGATGCAATCATTGTCTCAAGCAGAGGATCCTGAGTCATCTCACATGTGAAAGAGATGGTGGGAAAACCTAGGACCTTGTACTTGTGTTTTGTAGAAGCCCTGCGTATGGCCACCTGATCTTCAAACGCAGCCCTTACAGTCCTCGCACCTGTATCCAGGACAAGGTCTTTAATCCCCGCCTTTTGTAACTGCTCTGAGATCTCCGCAGTCTCTCCCAGGGTCTCACCCTTCACTGCCAAAGGGCAACCAGCTTCCCTGGCTATTTCTGCCATAGTCTCTGAATTTTCCTTTGTGGCACAGTAAAGAAGGGGCTTGTGGTCTCCGCAGAACTTGGCGCCTGCTGCAAGGCAGCCGGCCTGATCGCTCATAAGGATAAGAGCAGCATCAGGGCATTCGTTCCGGACACGTTCCAGCAGAGAAGTAAATGCCCCCTCATCCCCGGTGGCGTCACTTACAGCTATCAGGTCGGCCTTGAGCTCTAATCCTACACGATCATAGCGCAGATCATTGAAACGCTGTAAACGCCCTGTAATAGCATCCTCGTCCATATCGGTCCTGACCAGGACCGCAATGCCTGTTGGGTGTTCAAACCTCTTTTCATGCCGGTACAGGCAGGTCTCTCCTCCCATCTCAAAGATGTTATCACCACTGCCAAGGGTGATAGACCGGATGGGCGGGGCAGATGCCTCTCCCACCTTTTCTTTTACCTCGTCAGAGATATACGGGCATGCGCTTATATCTATCTGACCTGCTGCCACCTTCATGGCAAAGGCCAGGCAGGTGGGTACATCACACTCCCCACAGTTCGTCTTGGGGAGCATCTTCAGGATCTCTATCCCAGTGAGTGCCATTAGTTATCCTTCTCCTTACATCACCTTTTCCATGCTCAGCGCCGGGTGCTTCTTCTCCTTAATATAACGGAGCACTTCGTCTTCTGTGATACCCACTTCATCATCCGCTATCATTTCAACCAGATTGGGCACACCCTCTTCTTCAGCCCTCTCCTGGAGTCGATTTCTGAGTTCCTCTTTGAGTATCTTGGGCATCCACACTACACGTTTGAGCCCGCCCTCGGCATTCATAAACTTCCGGCTACAGATGTAGTGTTTTGAAACACCGAGAAAGCCGGGGGTGACTTGCCCTCCACCAACCATCCCAGCCGTGGTGCTGAACTTCATCCCGCTTGGGGTCATTCCCATGTAATCCCTGTTTACAATCATTATGCCGTTACACGCAGGGAGCATGGTGGCGACACATTCAAAGCAGCCACAGGCGGTCATTGGGTCTATCATCAGGCTATATGCACTGACCCGCTCAACCTTACCCCTCGATGCCTTCTTAACGAACTCGTTTACGCCTGCCCACTGACCGAGGTCGGCATCGATGAGGTCTCCCTTGGTTATGGGCTGGTTCGGACCTGTGGGATTAATCTCATAGGAGGCCTTGCCATCCAGCCAGTTATACGCACCGCACATGCCCACACGTTCAGGGGTAATTACACACACATGGCTCGGGGCAAAGGACTGGCAGAGAGTACACGAATAGAAAATCTCTTCGCTCTCGTCCGTCATGGAGCCCAGACGCTCATCCCTGGCGGCATAGACAGACTTTGCCATCTCGATGACCTCCTTTACCCTGGCCTCCTCAGTATAGATTTTTACCTGTACCTTATCCGCAATGGCACCAAAGTCCTGATGGAGCTTTCCATGGAGGATACGGCCGATATGCTCGAACTTGAAGCCCTTTTCTATGGCCGCCTTACTGACCCTAAGCCACATTATGTTCCGCTGCCCGATGTGCATGATTCCCTGGGCATAATTGATCAGGTGGTGGAACTGCCGCTCGAGGATGGGCTCGAAGTCAGATTGCATCTGCCGGCCTGCCACCTCGGCCAGTATGGCAAGCGGGAGCTTTGCGCCCTCTTTCACGTCTGTCATCTCCGGCCCCTCTACGGTGACCAGTCCATCCTGCACCTCATCCATTTCTTTGGAGACCAGGAGCTCGACTCCCAAGGTCCTTCCACCGCCGCACTCAAGATACAGATCGTCCTTTCTTACACGCTCTCCCTCAAAGGCTGGACCATAGGCCGCAGGGATATCGATTTTGGAGACAGTGACCTTGAGCCCCCTCACTTCTATGGCCTTCTGTACAATCTCATCGTGTGGGACCTGGCTGACCACATGCTCGTAAGTACAGATACCTGTCGGCAGAATCTGGGGTATATCCCAATCGGATATGGTTGGAAAACCCCAGTTTATTGCCCCGGCTGCATTAGCATACCACTCGTCGGAGACTGGACCAAAGGCAATAACAAAGGCAAATATCCGATCCTTGTTGTAAACCAGGTTCCCTTTGAAATCACCAGGCTTTATTCCACCAAAGGCAAGGGCAACGCGGCAAGAAAAACCCATGGCAAACACTGCAGATGTATATGTTGGCCCAAAGGGCACAAGGCGTGTGGACCAACCGATCTGTACGTTCTGTTTTGCCAGTTGATCCGGCATGGAGATCCCGTCGGTCTGATCATGCATGAATATATAGAGGTTCTTTTGCTGCAATTCCAAAGCAATTTTTTCAGCCACCTCCGGATCTGAAGGAGTGCCGAGTATTGCTGCAAATCCAGGGGCGGTACCATCCACGAATTCTACGCCGCGTTTACGGAATATCACGTCATCTGCTGCCCCAAGCCATAGGCAATCATCTGTGGGATCCTCGGTCTCTGCATAAAAGCCGGATTCCTCAACGTATCGCATAGCCTCATGCATTTCTTCGGCAAAAAAAGTAGCCATCCCGGCATCCAGGGCCGGTGCCAGATACGGTAGCCATACCTGGTCACTGACCGGTGAAGGAAGCAACTTCCGGCATTCCTGAAAGATTTCCTTCATGTCCCCCAGTTGTTTTACAGGGGCCCCCAGAATACTGTAAATTACCGGCAGGTAGTAACCGGTATTGGGAAAGCTGACTTTTTTTTCAGGCCCAAATTGTTTCAGGGCTTTTTCATATTTTTCTTCAGCCATGTCCACTATCTTGTGGGCCCCTCGAATCGCGGCTGAACATATAATCTTCGACATTACAATCCTCTTCTAAATTCCAAACTCATTCTTAACTCTTAATTTTTCATTCTTAACTCTTAACTATATTTACCCCATCATTCCTTTTATCAGTGCCTCTGCCAGGGCGACTGCTTTCGGGTGCATCATTACCATTAACTCACCCCCTGCAAGCAGCAAAGTTGAGGCGGTTACGGCCTCCATGAGCACTCCCCGGCGCTCTTGATCCCCTAAATGGTCATCACTTGGTAAACGGCACTCCTTGGTCTTCCAGACCTCCCTTCCGAGATTGCATATAAAGGGTACCTGGAGCTTCTCGTCCTGCTGGGTCAGGGCTGCCAACCTTATACGCTCCATGACTGAGTAAGAGTATTCCATTCCATAACCTACAGCCCCGATAGAGGTATCCATCAAGACCTGATCCAGGGACAATCCAAGGTTCTCTAATAATATATTCAACTGCTTGGCAAGATTTACGTCAATGGGCGTGGATGCCACAACCGGAAGCTGAAAGGCCATGGCTGTGGCCCCCAGGGAACGATAATTTGCATCACTCAGCGGACCCAAACATACCTTGCGATTGCCCACGAGGTTGGTCACCTCTCTCAGGGTCTCGGTATCTTTTTCAGCATTCCCGCATCCCCAGAGGATCATAGGTACGTCAACTCCTTCTATAACTGACTGGGCCACCTTGGCCGCCTCGCTTGAGGGCCGGTTCATGCCGTTGGGATCAGTGCTGACAAGGGAAAGACAAATGGCCTCTGCACCATAGTCATCTATGCATTTCCTGGCCCATGCAACAGGATCAGAAAGCACATCGGAATAATACTTGCTGAGCACATCAGGCCAGTCTTCCGGCTCTGAGTCCAGGACATCATAGGCAACCCTGGGCACATAGGGCATATCTCCTTCAAACAGATGAAAGGGCAAGGTAGATGCCCCACCAACTGTCAGTGCCTTCTCACCCTCATCCAGGCTCACTTCACGGATGACGCCGGTACAGGCCTCTGTAAACTGGTCCTCCGCTATAGAACCTGCCCTTTCGGAGAGAGATCTGGCTTCCTTTGGAAGCTCAGCAACAGAGAGATCCTCCATTCCAGTTGGTGCTGCCGGCACAGGGACCACTTTTTTTGCCTCGGCCTTTACCTCCTCAGTCACTGGAGCGGCTCTGGGTTTGGGAGTAGGCGGGACTTCTGCTTTCTCCGGCACCTCCGGCTCGGCAGGGACCGGCACAGGGGCTACTTCCCCGGACTCTGCCCTAAGAAGGCCGGCCTTTGCCTTTTCATCCCCCGGGTCCAGCTCCAGGGCCAGCTTGAAGGCCTCCAAAGCCCCGTCTGCATCACCTTTATGCAGGCAGACATTGCCTCTGGCAACAAGGCGTATTACCCATTTCCGCTGCCATTCTTCAGGACTCAATCCCTCAGGACACGGCGGGATTCCTTCCGGTGCTGCTGCCTCCTCTGCCGGTCTAGCAATTTCATAGGCCTTCCTGGCCTTTTTTAGTCCTTCACTGGCCTTTTGTTCCTCCGGCTCGATTGCCAATGCCTTTTCAAAGGCATCGATTGCTCCGGCTGCATCATTTTTATGAAGAAGCACATTGCCTTTGGCTACAAGATTTATTACCTCTTTGTGCCTGGTCTCAGCCTCTGCATCCGGTTTTTCCATCTCCTCTATGGGAACAGCCGCTTCTTCAGAAGGCACTGTTACCTGTTCGGCTGTATCCAGGCGTAGGAGGAATTCCGCCTCAAAGAATCGCCTCAGGGCCTCAAGCTGATCCTCATTTATGCCCAGACCTTTGCTCAGGGCTTCAAGCCCAGACCTGAGGGAGGCCAACGCGCTCCTCTCACGGCTTGAAAGCGCCCTGCTTTCCCTCTTTTCGGCCAATTCCTTTAAAGCTTGGGCATGTCCCTGTCCGGCCCTGGTCTTTGCAAGTTCTGCGTTAAGCCGCTCTATTTCCGTCTCCTTTTGGCCGGCAATTGCCTTGTCTTTCTCTGCCTGCCTCTTGAGACCGGAAATCTCCGAGGTTACCCTCTCTTTCTCCTTTACGACAAGATCTCTTGATGCCTGGGCCTCTGCCTTGGCCTGCTCAAGTGCCTTTTCTATTTCCGCTTTTGCGTCTTTTTTTGCCTCAGACACTATCAGCTCTGTGGACTCGGAGCTCCTCAGCCTTGGTTCAACTGCCTGTGCCCCTGGTCTTGGAGAAAGACCTGCAAGAGAGACAATCTCCGGGACCGCCTGTTCCCATCCAATGGCCATAACGTGGACCCCGGCCACTCCTGGTATTTCACGGACCTGCTTTATGATATCCACGCAGATATTGATACCTTCTTCCTTTGGGTCCTTTGCGCCCTTCAGGCGTTCAATAACCTCATCAGTAACATCAAGGCCCGGTACGAACTTTTTCATATATCGCGCCATGCCAACCGATTTGGGGGGCGTTACCCCTGCAAGGATATAGACTTTTTCATGGAGACCAAGGTCTCTCACGATCTCCATGAACCTGGCAAATTTCTCGACATTGTAAATAATCTGGGTCTGTATGAAGCTTGCGCCGGCATCTACCTTCTTGGCCACTCTTATGGGCCTGTACTCAAATGGGTCGGCAAAGGGATTTGCCGCCGCACCAAGCAAAAGCCTTGGCTCATGAGACTTGATTTCATCACCGCACTGGAATTTTTTATCATCCCGCATGGCCTTGACCATACCCAGTAGCTGTATGGAGTCCATGTCAAAGACACCCTTTGCCTGGGGGTGGTTTCCAAATTTCTGGTGATCTCCGGTAAGGCACAAGAGATTCTTTATGCCAAGTGCCGAGGCCCCCAGGATATCTGATTGTATGCCGATGCGGTTTCTGTCCCTGCAGGTCATCTGCATCACAGGTTCCACACCTTCCGCCAATGCAACAAGCCCTGCGGTCAGGCTGGACATCCTTACTATAGCTGTCTGACAGTCTGTTATATTAACAGCATCTACATGGCCCTTGAGAATACGGGCCTTATCACGGACTACGTCAAAATTGCCGTTTTGGGGTGGGCCGAGTTCTCCGGTCACGGTGAACTGACCTGAGGTTAAAACCTGTTCTAGATTGCTTCCTGATATCACGGCAGCAAGTCCTCCCTGATCCTGCGACGCGGCCCGCCATGACCAGACGGTCTCCAGTCGCGAATGGGCACGATCTCTCTGAGTAATTGGTCCTGTTTTCGACCGGTCAATTTTTCACAGATCTGATGCCATATACAAGGTACATCCGGATTGATTTCGCATCTGCCCCCCACAGAACCTCCACATGGCCCATTGGACAGGCTCTTGGCACACCTTGCGACAGGGCAAAGTCCGCCAGTCAGGTGTAATACGCAGGCCCCGCAACCGGCACACATCTCGGCCCACTCGCCGCTGCTCAGATTGGCACCATAAAATGTTGTGTTAAGGGCGGGCAGCACATTGACATCAGGGCAACGGTCTGCGATAAAATTTACACCGACCCCGCAGGCCATTGAGAGCACTGCGTCGTATTTTTCCCCATCTTCTTTCAGCGGTTCCAAATATTCAGGATCGCACTGTCTAACATAAGTTGCTTCATCAATCTCTATTGGTTTTCCAGCCTTCTTTCTCCCGAGGCGCAGTGCAGAGGCGAGAACACCCACCTCCTTGTCACCACCGGTAGAACACACTGCCACGCAACCTCTGCATCCAAGGACGAGCAGCTTTTCTACCCCGGAAATCATCTCCAGGATTTCATCCAAGGGCTTTTGTTCAGCAATTATCATAGCTATATCTCTCCCGATCTAGGTACTACCTAAATTCAGCGATTAGCTGTTAGCCATTAGCTTTTAGCTTTGAAAAATCAAGGCATTTAATCATTAACCTAATAGCTAATAGCTAAAGGCTAATTGCTCTAATTAAGTACTATGCAGTCGCTCTAATTTTGAGATCCGTGCTGTCATCTCCCTGACCGCCTCCACAACGGGCTGGGTCTCACCATAGTGAACAAAGAACATCTCAATCCGATCCGGATCAATACCCAGCTCCTTGAGGAGCTTTTTTGTATAACCAACTCTTTTTTCAGCCCGCCTGCTGCCGGACAGGTTATGGCATTCATCTGCACGACAACCTGCCACAAATACTGCCTCAGCCCCTTGTTCAAAGGCATCCAGCAGTACACGCACTTCAATACGGCCAGTACATGGCAGCTTTTTTACATCCAGACTTTCCGGAATAAGACCTGCCTCCCTCAACGTATCAGTCGCAACGCTGGCCGTGTAGTTGCAGCAAAAGGCAGCGATCCGTCCGATTTGGTGATTGTTATTCATATATTCGCTCATTAATTCAACATTCACAATTCAACATTATTATTTAATTATCCCGTTACCCATTCACTCAACTTACTCAGCCCTCTCTGTTCAAGTGATGGAGCCAGGGTAATGGCCCCGGCAGGACATTCCATGACGCATATACCACAGGCTTTGCAAAGATCCGGTTCAATATACGCTTTTCCTGTATCAGCTATATAGGGCGCACCAAAGGGACAGAACCTGACGCATGTGAGGCATGCCACGCATTTTTCAGGATCTACTTTTGCCAGGAGCCCAAGATTCGCCAGACGTTCTTGATCCACCAGTCCCTGTTTGATGGCATCATCCCGCAGGGCCTTGATCACATCACTGCAACGAACTCCCTGGGGACAGACCTCTGCGCAGCTCTGACACTGAGAACAGGCCCAGATCATATCCGAACTCAAGAGCTGTTTCTCAAGCCCTAATGCCACCATGTGTATGATCTTTCTGGGATCAAATCCCGGTACTACTTTCTCCACCGGGCACACGCTACTGCATGAACCACATGCATAACATTGGGCTAGGAAAGAGCATCCTTTCAAATTGGACAGTTCTGAACTAAATGAATTATTCAACTTCGAAGACTGTATAACCATAATTTAATACCAACTCGACCCTTTCTTTTTCACTAATCCCTTTTTGGAAAGGGTATCCAGGATTTTTACTATCTCTTCCCCACTACCTCCAGTTTTTTCACACAGATCGGCATTTTTACAGGGCCTCTGTTCCGCAAGGCAAAGCTGTATTTCCTGAGTAAGTCTCTCTTTGCGGAAAGCAGGAAGGACCTTGTTTGCCACTCCCTCTGAAATGACCTGAGGGCTGTAGTCATTCGACTTGTTCAGATCTTTAGCTAATTTACCAAGAGAAGTGCGCACCTTTCGCGCTGAGGCTGCCTTGATCCCGGCCTTTAAATGCATGCTAATTACATCTTTTTTACTCTCACCCTCAGCAGTACCTAATGGCCCCAGGGACTTTATGCCTGACACATACCCTGTAATAAGTTCCACAAATCTGGGAGCTTCAGCAGCCGAGGCCCATTCAAGGGCCATGCGGTCAGGATTCACCCCTGAATCCTTGAGTACTTGACGGCAGGTCTCTGCTATTACCATTGCCTCGTAATTACCAGACTGGTAATGACACTCTCCAAGGTGTCAGCCGCCGGTGAAAACGCCGTCAGCACCGCATCCAAAGGCTTCCAGGATAAACCTGACATCTATCCTGCCTGTGCACATAACTCTGATAACCCTGACATTTGGGGGATACTGGTATCGTGACACGCCTGCCGCATCGGCTGCAGCATAGCAGCACCAGTGGCAGAAAAAGCCCAAGATGTGCGGATTAAAGACCTCCGCGGTCATGATTTTCTCCTTTTTCAAACGCATTTTTCTCCTGCAAAGGCATGAATTTGGGCTATGATGGCCTCGTCCGTAAATCCGCCCATACTGATGGCAAGTGTGGGACAATGTGATGCACATATTCCACAGCCCTTACAGGATGCGGTAATGGTCTCTGCCTTGCGCCGCTTATTTACTTTGGTAAGACGAATGGCATTAAAGGGACAAAGGCTCTCGCAAATTCCACACCCGATACAGACGTCTTTATTAACTCTGGAGACTATGGGAGCAACCGATGCCTTCCCTTTTGCCAGGGGTATGGCGGCCTTTGCTGCGGCTGCTTTTGCCTGGGCTATTGATTCATCAAGGCATTTAGGCCCATGGGCCAATCCGCAAAAATAAATGCCTTCTGAAGCCAGTTCAACCGGCCGCAGTTTCACGTGGGCCTCAAGGAAAAAACCTTCCGGGGTCAGAGGGGTCTTTATAATTTTTGCCAGGGCCTCATTGTCCCCTGGAGCGATGCCTACAGAGAGCACCACAAGGCATGCAGATATATCAATCTCATCTTTCAGGAGACGGTCAAAGACCCTGACCTTAATCTTCCGGTCCTTCTCTATTACTTCAGGCCTGCGGTCAGGCTGGTATCTTATGAATATTACGCCTTTTTTTCTGGCTTCCCGAAATAAATCTTCAGAGAAGCCATAGGTGCGCATGTCTCTGTAAAGGCAATAGATTCTGAGGTTTGGTTTAATCTCTTTGAGTTTAAGCGCATTTTTGATCGCCTGGGTACAGCACAAGCGGCTGCAGTGACTCATATCTTCCCCACGGCTGCCCACGCACTGAATCATGACAACATTTTTTACATTCTTCAGAACGCCCTTGCCCTTGGCTAAACTTGCCTCAAGCTCAAGTTGCGTAATTACCCGGTTATTCTTGCCATATTGGTAAGACTTGGGACTGTATTCACATCCTCCAGTTGCAATGACTATTACACCGTGATCAACAACCACAGTCTGTTCTCCCTGAACAATGGAAGAGGTAAAATTACCCACATAACCAGAGACTGCCTCCATCTGAGCCTGTAGCATTACACGGACCCTGGGATGTCCATCCATCCTCTTTATCAGGTCATCCAGGACTTTCGACGCCTTTTTCCCGTCCATGGTCCAGACAAGCCGCCTCAGATTACCTCCCAGTTGATCGCTTTGCTCCACCAGCACGCACTCAAAGCCCTGGTCTGCGATGCTGAGTGCTGCAGTCATACCTGCTGCCCCGCCTCCTATCACCAAGGCAGTGGGCAATACGTCCACAGTTGTCTGTTCCAGAGGTTCCAGGAGCCCTGCCTTGGCCACTGCCATCCGGACAACGTCCTTGGCCTTTTCAGTTGCGGCCTTTGGTTCCTGTGAATGGACCCAGGAACACTGGTCCCTGATGTTGGCCATCTCGATAAGGGCCGGGTTTAGACCAATTGACTTTAAGGTCTCCTGGAAAAGGGGTTCATGGGTGCGGGGGGAACAGGCGGCAATGACGACACGGTTAAGCCGATTTTCCTTTATTTTATCAGCTATACCCTTCAGGGCATCCTGGGAACAGGAGTAGAGGGTGTCTTTGGAAAATACTACGCCCGGAAGCGTACCTGCATAATCTCTGACCGCATTAACATCCACAACACCGGCAATATTGGACCCGCAATGACAGATAAATACACCGATCTGCGGCCCTTCAGACTCAATGGACTTGTCCTCTTCAGGATATGATATGGTAACAGTGCGGGTATTCCGGGCTTCTGACAGGAGTTCCGAAGCCATGGCTGCCACACCGGAGGCCTGGGTGACACTCTCCGGGATATCCTTGGGTCCCTGAAAGGCCCCTGCCACATAGACCCCGTCACGGCTTGCAACAAGGGGTGAATCCACGGATGTCTTACAGAATCCATAGTGATTAAGCTCTATCCCGGCAATCTCCGCAATTGCCTTTGCGTCCTTCGGGGCATTAAGTCCTTCTGAGAGGACCACCATATCAAATAGTTCTGAACTGGACTTTCCGTCATCTGTCGTCCAGGTGAGGGCAAGCTGTCCGTCTACCTGATCTACCCTGGGAATCCGTGCCCTTATGACCCTGAGTCCGTACTTGGTCTCAGCCAACTCCCTTGCGGCATCAAAACCTTTTCCCTGGGTCCGGACATCCATAAAGAACAGGGCGATATCCAGATCCGCATTGTGTTCCTTTGCAACAGAGGCCTCTTTTATGGCGTACATGCAGCAGACAGTGGAGCAGTAACCGTTTCCGCATGTCTCGTCCCTTGAACCCACGCACTGGAGAAATGCGATCTTCTTGGGAGTCTTTTTGTCAGAGAAGCGGACTATGTGGCCTTCTGTCGGCCCGGATGAGCACGTCAATCGTTCAAACTCTATGCTTGTGACCACATCGAGGAAACGTCGATAACCGTACTTTTCCAGAACTGACTGGTCTGTCCTTCCAAAACCCGGGGCCAGGACCACTGCTCCGATGTCCAGACTCAGCTCTCTGGGCTTCTGGCTGAAATCTATGGCCTGGGCCGTGCATGTCTGGGCACAGAGATTACAGGTCTCATAGTTTATCCTGAGGCAGGCCTTGGGATCTATATAGTAGCTGGATGGAATAGCCTGGACATAATCTATGTGAGGGGCACGGGTTATATTCAGTCTTTCATTGTACAGGTCAACAACCGGCCTGGGGCAATACATTGTACACGTTCCACAGGCCGTGCACTTGTCATCGTCTATGAAACGCGGCTCCTGATGCACTCCAGCCGCGAACTGTCCTGGCTCTCCCTCCAGAGTTTCCAGCCTGGCATTTGTCAGGATCTCTATGTTCGGAGACCGACCGGCCTCAACCAACTTCGGTGCCAGTATTCACAACGAGCAGTCATTGGTAGGGAAGGTCTTGTCCAACTGGGCCATGACCCCACCGATAGAGGCCTTTTTTTCCACCAGGTATACGTAGTAGCCCAGGTCGGCAAGATCCAAAGTTGTCTGTACCCCTGCGATCCCACCGCCCAGCACCATAACCGCACCGGATTTTTTAGTTTTGCCTTCAGGCATTTGCTTTTCCCAATTCCTAACTTTTAACTCTTAAAATAAAATCATAGACATCCTTGATGATTATCAAACTATCCGCTAATTGATCATTATGTCAAGATCCAGAGTGAAACCAATAGCTAATTATGCTAAAAATACCCTATCCGCTGCCATAATTATAACCGTTTACGGGATTACAACGCCTGTTTTACCCCAACTCACCGAACTGTAACCGTTTACAGGGTGCTGCAGATGCGAGGCGGAAGATACGCAGACGTACTTCCTGTACTTCAAGTGCCCGACAACAAAGCAGATGCGGTGCCCTGT
>JAGGRV010000530.1 GCA_021159445.1 Deltaproteobacteria bacterium
AGACGTACTTCCTGTACTTCAAGTGCCCGACAACAAAGCAGATGCGGTGCCCTGTAAACGCTTACGTAGAATTTATTAGATGGGGTGTTAGTGTTGAGCGATATTTATACAGGAGGATTAATCGAGTGGATTTCCACAGTAGGAGTCACTTTTGTTTTGATTTTCCTGGCCGAAATAGGAGACAAGAGCCAACTGGTCTGCATGACTCTGGCCGCACATTATCGAGCCCTTCCGGTACTCATCGGAGCAACTTTTGCCTTTGCATTTCTTAATCTCTTGGCGGTTTTATTCGGGGCCGCCCTGGCTAACTGGCTTCCTGAGAATATGATAAATATCAGCGTGGCTGTGCTGTTTGCGGCGTTTGGCATCCATGTCCTGCTTGCGAAAAAGAAAGGTAGGGATCAGGAAATATCCGAAAAAAGCAATCACAGCATACTGATCGCAGCTTTTCTGTTAATCACTATGGCAGAGTTGGGTGATAAAACCCAAATCGCCGTTGCAGGGCTAAGCAGTGCTGCCGGCCCTATGCCGGTCTGGTTCGGTGCTACGCTGGCGCTGAGCTTTATATCCACCATCGGGGTGCTGGTTGGAAGTAGACTGTTTCAACGCATCCCCATGGTCTTGCTGTACCGCATAAGCGGCGTAGTCTTTTTGATCTTGGCTGCTCTTGCATTGAGCAGGGTATTTTTTTGATATTCATTTTTTATTTCTCTATTGATAAGTTATCTATAGAGGACGCAAGACCTGAGCCTGTTTCCATTTCAGGCACGACGGGCTCACTCGTACCTTCCTGGGATTTGAGTCTGCCGGCTATTTCCACGAAGGGTGTGAAAAGATCAATGGGAATAGGGAACAGGGTGGTTGAGTTATTTTCCGTGGCTACTTCCCTGAGTGTCTGGAGGTACCTGAGCTGCAGGGCCGCTGGTGCCTTATTTATGATATTCGCAGCATCGGCCAGCTTTCTTGCTGCCTGAAACTCACCTTCTGCATTAATAACCTTTGACCGACGCTCCCGTTCGGCCTCGGCCTGTTTTGCCATGGCCCTTTTCATCTCGTCCGGGAGGTCTATCTCTTTCACTTCAACCTTGCTGACTTTGATTCCCCAAGGCTCGGTGTCGAGGTCTAGTATCTCCTGAATCTGGGCATTAATTTTATCTCTCTCTGCCAGAAGCTCGTCAAGTTCGGCCTGCCCGCAGACACTCCTGAGGGTAGTCTGGGCCAGTTGGGAAGTGGCAAAAAGGAAATTTTCCACCTCAATTACCGCCCTTCTTGAGTCAAGGACCCTGAAATAGACTACTGCACTCACCTTTACGGATACGTTATCTCTGGTAATAATATCCTGTGGTGGAACATCAAGGGTAATGATCCGAAGGTCAATTTTCCTCATCTTATCAATTACAGGAATGAGTATTATCAGGCCCGGGCCCTTGGTCTTAATGACACGACCCAGCCTGAAGATTACGCCACGTTCATACTCGTTCAGTATACGAATGGCTGATATCAGAAAAGCGATGATCAAAAAAAGCAGAAAAGCGAGAGAAATTGTCATGACTTGCCTCCATGGGTCCTCGAGACCCGTAATTTAAGTCCTTCCACATCTATTACTTTTATCTCGGTACCCTCTGGTATGGTCTCCTCGCTTACAGCAGTCCAGAGTTCTCCGTGCAAAAAGACCTGTCCACCCCTCTTTTCTACTGTCTTCCGGACAAGGCCTTTTTCACCTATAAGACCTTCTGCCCCGGATTTGGGCCTGGAGAGGGTGGCCCTGGTTGCCACATAGGTAATAGCGGCCAGAAAGGAGCCGACTCCAAGCAGAGTAGTCAAAAGCACATCAGTGTCAATGGATACTCCGGTCTTTGATGTGTCAAAAAGCATAATAGAGCCCAGAAGGAGGGCAGCCAGACCTGCTGCTCCCAGTATGCCGTGGCTGGCAATTATTAGCTCCATTACAAACAGGACTACTGCCAGGAGCAACAGAAGCAGACCGGCAGTACTTACAGGGAGAGCCTGGAGGGCAAACAGACCCAGAAGCAGGCATATGGCCCCTATGGTCCCAGGGAAAATGGTCCCGGGATGGGCAAACTCAAAATAGAGCCCTGTCATACCGATCATCATGAGGATATAGGCGATGTTTGGATCTGCTATGGTCCTGAGTATTTTTTCCCTCAAGCTCTCTTTTATCTGAATAATTTCAGGATTACTTATCACCAGCTTGGCCGGACCGTCAGGCAGACTCACTGTCATGCCATCGAGTTGTTGAATCAGGTCACTGAGGTCTTTAGCCAGGATGTCGATTACTTTCAGTTTCAGTGCCTCCCTGGAAGAGGCCGAGACGCTCTCCCTTACCGCCTTTTCCGCCCACTCTGCGTTTCGCCCACGCTCCGTTGCCACACTCCTGGCCATGGCGGCAAGGTCGTTTTCCGCCTTTTGCTTCATGGTATCGTCTTTTTCTCCGCCCGAGCCCAGATTTACCGGGTGAGCCGCCCCGATATTGGTACCGGGCGACATGGCGGCAACATGGGCGGCAATAGTGAGAATAGCACCGGCAGATGCGGCCTGTGCTCCGGAGGGCGTTACATAAACAACTGTTGGAATCGGTGATGCCATCACTTCCTGGACCATATCCCTCAGGGTAGATACAAGGCCGCCCGGAGTGTCAAGTTCAATCACCAGGCAGGTAGCCAGGCCCATGTCCGCTTCTCTAATCGCTCTCTTTAAAAGCTCCGCTGCACCGGGATTTATGCTTCCTTTTAATTTGACCTGATAGATCCTGGAATGGTTTGTTGGATCCCACGGCTTGTCTTTCTGATCATCCCCCCACAAGGAAGGAGCTGACACAAACAAAAATAGTGTAATAACAAGCAATGGGACTGCTTGTAAGACCCCGTATCCTAAAAACCATTTACCCCGCCTCGAAATCCCCGGCGTTGAATTAATAGTTTCCCTTTTTAGAAAATGGGTATCAGATTGGATTTGTTCTATAGTCTTTTGCATTTGGTTTTTACCTAAATTGAGCGATTAGCCTTTAGCGGTTAGGAACGGGAGATAAATAAGTTGAACAAAAATTAATAGGATTTTTTGTTGTATTCAAGGCGCGAGGAGCGAGCATAACGGGTTATGTGATCGACGAGCAACGAAGAAGACGGCAAAAAAGACATTAATTTGTTCAAGTTATTTATTGTACGTTCCTAATGGCTAACAGCTAATCGCTCAATTTAGATTTTCAGCGATATTTGGCATACTCTTTTTCCAGTATTTGAAGGTCCTGCCAGGCCACACGTTTAAGGTCCAGTTGCCGGCTTCCTTGTGACCTCAGCAGATATGCCGGATGATAGATTGGCATGACCCTGGCATTTCCCAACTGATGGAAGCGGCCACGAAGAGATTTCAAAGGGGCTTTTTCTTTAAGGAGGGTCTGGGCAGCCACCAGTCCCAAAGCAAGTATAAGGGGCGGATCGATGAGTCTCAACTGGTGTCTTAAGAAGGAAGAGCATGCAGCAATTTCTTCGTGCCCGGGTGTGCGGTTATGCGGGGGGCGACACTTGATCACACTGGTGATAAAGACATCCTTTCTGGAAATATTTACGGCATTTAGCATATCTGTAAGGAGTTCCCCCGAAGGGCCTACAAACGGCAGGCCCTGCATGTCTTCTTCCCTGCCAGGGGCCTCTCCTACCAGCACCAGCTTTGCATTTTCAGGTCCTTCTCCAAAGACTATATTTTGCCGCTTTTTATGCAACTCACACCTGTTACAATTCTCAACCATTTTGCGAAGCCCGTCAAGGTCAGTTGGTGCAGGAATCTCATCCCTATATTCCTGGGTAGAAGTCAGCCCTTGCAAAGACATCTTATTTTTGACACGATGATCCAGGAAGGCGGATAATTCAGGACCCTTGGGAATAATCTCAACCCCCAGTTGCTTTTGATAACGGAGCCAGGAGGAAATATCGTTCATGATATGAACAATTTCTTTATTCATAAGGGCATCCTTCATTCTGTAGTTTACACTTTTTCAACATAGACGGATGCCAGCCATTAGCTGTTAGCCGTTAATCCCTCATGCCTTCCTGAGAAGCAGACCGTTTTGAAAAAACTAAAAATAAAGCCAATACTGCAATCGCACCTACGGCAGAACCCAGGGTATCTGCCACCCAGTCAACCGGATCAGCATATCTATTTGGCACAAAATACTGATGAAGTTCGTCGGCAAGGCCGTATAATGATCCAAGAAAAATGGCCTGACACAGTGTCCCTGCTATGGATACCGCAGAGTTGCGCAGCCTCCACCACATGAGCAATGAACCTAATGCAACATACTCGAAAAAATGTATAAAATAGTCGCTGACCGATATGCTGGGAAGTCGATTCCCCGGGACGGAAGATATCCCAAAAATGACTCCTGCATAGGCTATGCACAGGGCTAAACGTATATTCATGAAGCAAGACCCCTTGATTCACTTGACGGTATATATAGAGTAAACCATGGACATCCTTCACGACAAGTCAAAAATAGTTTACACTTTGTTAATCTTGTATTTTGGTAGTGAAATTTGAAACTTGAAATTTGAAATTGGGAAAAACACAAAGATGTGGATGCATTACCTAATTTCAAATTTCCAGTTTCGACATCGGCATTCAATTCGACAATACACGCTTTTTCGTAAAAAGTGTAAACTGGTGAATGAAGGATGCCATTTCTTGTCATGTTTTTTTACCACGAGTATAATCATGGCATTCCCCATTAAGGAGTGGACAACTTGAGTGACGAAAGCCTAGTTATTAAGCAGCGCCGCGAAAAAGCGGAGCAACTTGCAAAAGATAATATATCTCTTTATCCCAACGACGTAAAGACGCCTGACAGTACGGCGACAATACGCAAGTTGTATGATTCATATGATGCAGAGGCCCTGGAAAAGGTGCCGGACAGCTTCAGATTGGCCGGCCGTATAATGAGTTTGCGCCGTTTTGGAAAGGCAGCCTTTTTGCATCTGCAGGACAGCTCTGGTCAACTGCAGGTCCATGTGAGAAGGGACATGGTTGGGACCGAAGCCTACAATCTGTTCAAGAAACTCGACATTGGTGACCTGCTTGAGGTTAAAGGCAGGCTCTTCAGGACCCGTGTCGGCGAATTGACCGTCTCGGCTGAAACCATTGGCCTGGCAACCAAGTCCTTGAAGCCCCTTCCTGAGAAATATCACGGAATAAAAGACAAGGAGATCAGGTATCGCCAGCGATACGTCGATCTGATCATGAATCAGGAAGTAAGAGAAGTTTTCAGGACCCGGTCTCGTATTGTACAGATATTAAGGGAGTACTTTACTTCCCATGGTTTCCTGGAAGTTGAGACCCCGATGATGCAGTCCATCGTTGGTGGCGCAACCGCCCGTCCCTTTACAACCCATCATAATGCCCTTGGTATGGACCTTTACTTGCGGATAGCTCCGGAACTGTATCTGAAGCGGCTCCTTGTGGGTGGCTTTGACAAGGTATTTGAGCTTGGCAGAAACTTCAGGAACGAAGGAATTTCTATACAGCATAATCCGGAGTTTACCATGCTGGAGTTCTACGAGGCCTATGTCACTTATGAAGACCTGATGAAGCGGACAGAGGAACTCTTTTCCCGGATAGCTGAAGAGATAAAGGGCAAAACGGTCTTTTCCTATCAGGGTTGCATGATGAATCTCACGCCACCCTGGCGCCGGATGACCCTTGAAGAGGCATTAATAGAGATTGGGCAGGTTCCCAAAAAGGATCTTGAAAACAGAAAGGACCTTGTGGAAAGGTTAAAGGCCCTTGGTGCTCCTCTGAAGGGCAATGAAAAAACAGGTAAGTTATGGACAAAGCTCTTTGATTTACTGGTAGAGCCCAAGCTCATTCAGCCGACCTTTATAAGCCATTATCCCATTGACGTCTCACCCCTGGCCAGGGAAAATCAAGAAAATCCTGAGGTTACAGACAGATTCGAACTTTTCATTGGCGGCCGCGAGATCGCGAACGCATTCTCAGAGCTCAATGACCCAAGGAAACAGCGTCAGCGTTTTGAGGAGCAGATAGCCGGCAGAGGAGATGATGATGAAGTGCCCCCGGAACTGGATGAAGACTTTATCAGGGCACTGGAAGTAGGTATGCCACCTGCTGCCGGTGAGGGTATAGGTGTGGATCGCGTAGTAATGCTTTTTACGGATTCCTCTTCTATTCGCGATGTTATCCTGTTCCCGCAGTTGCGTCCGGAGAGTTGAGTTTCAGGATGAATTTCGAATGGTTTATTGCTCTGCGTTATCTCAGGGCAAAACGCAAACAGGCCTTCATTTCCCTTATTACCTTCATATCCATAGCAGGAGTGACAGTGGGCGTAATGGCACTGATCGTTGTAATTGCGGTCATGACCGGTTTTGAAAACCACCTCCGCACAAAGATACTTGGCATAAATTCACATATTCTGGTCAAAAACTATGAAGGTGCCTTTGGTAACATGGAGTCTGTGCGGCAAAAGGTGCTCGAAGTTACTATCCCTCGTAATGACCATTTGAATGGCCTCTTGAATATGATTAGGGGAAAAGACGGGGCAATCACAGTGACGGCTGCGACCCCCCTTGTCTATGTCCAAGCCCTTTTGAGTTCAGGAAGGGCCGTCAGTGGAGCAGCCATCCGCGGGATAGAGCCGGGGTCTGTAGCAAAAGTCTTCAGCGTGGGGGAGGTCATCAGAGGAGAGGGAATTGGCTCATTTGAGAATTATAATGGCAGCGGAATTCCGCCAATACTTCTGGGCAAGGAACTTGCCCGCAACCTGGGAGTTGCTGTTGGGCAGCCAATCCAGGTCGTGCTGCCCAGCGGGACTATTACACCAGTGGGAATGCTCCCAAAGATACGTACCTTCCAGGTGACAGGTGTAAACACGACCGGCATGTATGAGTACGATGCCTCCCTTGCCTTTATTCCCATTAAGGCGGCCCAACGGCTTCTTGGGTTGGGTGATAAAGTCCATGGCCTGGAGATAAAGGTTTCGGATATTTATGCTACGGATCGCCTTACAACAGCCATACAAAAAAAACTTGGATTCCCGTTCTGGACAATAGACTGGCAACAGATGAGCCGCAATCTTTTTTCAGCCCTGAAGCTGGAAAAGCTCGCCATGTTTATCATTCTTACCCTGATTGTCCTGGTGGCCGCCTTTAACATTGTAAGTACCCTTATCATGATGGTCATGGAAAAAAATCAGGATATAGCAATACTTAAGACATTGGGCGCAATGGATAAAAACATTTTACGGATTTTTATTTATAATGGATTGCTTGTAGGATTGACCGGAACAGTGCTCGGCGTTTTCGGCGGAGTAGGTCTCTGTTTTCTCCTGAGCCGCTACAAGTTCATTAAGATACCAAGTGAGGTGTATTATACTGACACACTTCCTATACTACTCCACTTTAGCGACGTGGCTATAATTTCGATCTCTGCCGTTTTAATATGTTTTTTTGCCACCATATATCCAGCCAGACAGGCAGCCAAGGTCAATCCATCCGAGGCCTTGAGGATAGGGTGATTGGGTTAGAATATATATTAGGAGGAATCGAGAATGAGCACGGAGCAATTGTTACCCGAAGGTGATAGCATCCGAAATGCTGTAAAGTGGATATCAGAGATCACCAAGGAATATCCTGAAAAAAGCCGTAAGGAAATCATACACGAGGCAGAACTACGGTTTGATCTTTCCCCAAAGGAATGCGAGTTTCTTTTCAGGAAATTTGTTTAAATAGTAATAGTCAGGATTTCCATTTTTTTGACAGGATAAACGGGATTTGCATGATTTTCATTTATCCTGATTATCCTGTTGATCCTGTCAAAAAGAGCCCCGCCGAAGTCGGCTAATTCAAACCGGATAGTGGGGAAGTGTCAGGGAAATCAGGCCCAAATAGATTGATATAAGTAGTTTTCCTCCGGGGCTAATTTGGAAGCACTCTCTCCTGTAATTGCAACCGATATGGATTTGCTCTTCAGAATATCAAGCTTTTTTTGGAATACATTCCGATCTAAAGGAAATATTTCCTTTAGACAACTGGTATATATATAAACCCTTGAGACGCCATGACAATTCCTCTCTAGGGCACCTAGCAATTTGTATACTGAGTTCCTATCGAAATCATTAACTAATTTCAGATGCAGGCTTCCACCGTCTCTGTGAACAAAGATCTGCAAATTATTTGCCATGATGCGGCCTCCTTTCCGGCAATAATCGATTTATACTCATCGAGGGTTGAAGGTTACGTTTTTTCAGTAACAGTCGGGGCAGAAATATGGGTTTCTTTGGTTGGCGCACGTGTCACGCACTCTGATGATCTCGCGTCTAACATACTCTGAACCATTTTTTGAATATCTTCCAATCTAAAGGGTTTAAATAGAACGAAATCAACAGAACTGTCTTTTACCTTTTCAAGGACGGCCTTTCTCCCCTTACCTGTTATCAGAACGACTGGGGTGTTATGAGATTTTTCTTTAATGCGGAAGGCCAGGTTCCAGCCGTCCATGCCAGGCATATCTAAGTCAGTTAAGACAAGGTCAAATGAGCTTTTTAGGAACAGATTTAGACCTTCATCACCACAGCCAGCAACAGCTACATCATGACCCATGGAAGAAAGTCCCTGTGAAAGGACATCGCGAATATTTGCATCGTCATCGATAACCAATATTCGTCTCCGGCTTCCCTGCGTAAAACTGCTAGCTTTTGCTTTTTGAGGAATCCCCATTTTCAACCCCCTTATTCCCTCAAGCCCAAGGCCATTCGTAACTTCTCAATAATTCTGGGTAACAGTCACTGGATTCCCGCCTTCGCGGGAATGACGATTGGGTGTGAGCGCCTGTCATTCCGGCGAAAGCCGGAATCTAGTGGATAGTCGCAAAATATGATTTGCCCGGACTTATTGAGATGTTACGGCCATTCCAGCAAACTACTCTGATTTTAGCTATCCCTTGGCCGATTCTGCACCATCTCGACTCATAACGGTTTTACCGAACCTGCCAGTTTCTGGGAAAGTAGCTCATGCATATTTGGCTGGCCATGCATGATCAAAATGTCTGACATGGTCCCTCCTTTTGCATCAGTCAGAGGGCATTCTGATAAGGATTCGTCTGGATACGCATCAGTACCTTCCATATCAGAAAAAACTATACTGATCTCGCATTCAGGGAAAAGCGCATTGATAAATGCTATCAAGCCTTGATCACAATCCTTCTGCTTAGAAATAATCACTATCTTTTCCATGTCTTTTCCACTCCTTTTTCTTCATGCCTTCTGCCAATGAAACGGCAGAATTTCCTTCAGAGTTTAGAGCGACGGATACAACACTTTTGCCAGTTTTGTGACACCAAAGATAAAAGAGTGTCTATGATTTTATTTGATTAGTCCATAGAGGAAGGACTCATTTTTATAGGGGGAATACCTATGAGAGGGGAATTTATCCCATAGTGATACAAACTCAACCCTTCCAGAGATCCACATCAATCAGGCCTATCCTAGCCGCATAACGAATCAACTCCATAGTACCGTGAAGTTCGAGCTTGCTCATGATGCTGGTCCGGTGGTTCTCAACAGTTTTGGGGCTGATGAAAAGCCTTTCCGCAATTTCTTTGGTGGAAATCCCCTCGGCCAGTAGACGCATTACTTGTTGCTCGCGGGGGGTCAGGGTCTCATATCTTGCATCTGTGATCTTCGCTTCCTTTTCAGGAAATTCCATAAGCTTTTTCACCACCTTATGGGAGAGAGAGCTGTCCAGATAACACTCGCCTCTTGATACGGCCTTAAGCCCCTGTATGAGCCTGTCAGCAGCCGAATCCTTCACCACATACCCCGAGGCCCCTGCCCGAAATGCCTCACTGATATAATTGATTTTGGAATGCATGCTCACGATCATGACATATGTTTCTGGCAAAATGCTTCGTATGCCGCGGGTGATGTCGATGCCGCTTTTATCCGGCAGGGATATGTCCATCACCACCAGGTCCGGCTTGAGTTCCCTGGCCATCCGGAGCCCTTTTCGCCCGTTTCCGGCATCTCCGACCACCTCGAAACCGGGGTTGCGCGCTATAATGGATTTGAGGCCCTCCCTGAAAAGGGGGTGGTCGTCAATAATCAATATTCTTTTCTTATTGGCCAATATTGTTTCCCTTGCAAGGGACCTCTATAAGAATTTTCGTGCCCTGCATTGGACGGGATTCGATCCTCATTTTTCCGCCAAGAAGTGCTACCCTTTCTTCCATGCTCCGAAGTCCCATACGTTTCTCATCGATTGCTGAAGCCAACCGGTTTTCAGCATCAAAACCTTTGCCATTATCTTCGATGCGGAGAATAATGTTAGGGAAAGAGGCAACCAACCGGATGGTCGCATCTGTGGCATCAGCATGTTTCTTAACATTGTTGAGCCCTTCTTGAATCAGGCGATATAGGATAATCTCAATATTAGAATCGAGTTTTAAATCGTCTAGACCTGGGGCAAAGAAGTCAACCTTGACCCCTGTCCTGTCAGAGAATTCTTCACAATACCGGAGGACTGTCCTGGCAAGCCCGAGCTGATCCAGGCCAATAGGACGTAAGGCATAGGCCAGATCTCTGACAGTCATTATGGTTCCCTTAACCATTTTGGAGAGTTCGCCCACCCTTTGTCTCGTGGCAGAAGGGGCTTCCGGCTGATCATCAAAAAGGGTGTCAAGGCCGATTTTTAAGGCGGAAAGGTCTTGCCCCACCAGGTCGTGCAGGTTACGAGAAAGCCTTTGCCGCTCGGCTTCTTGTGTCTTTATCAGTTGTTGGGAAAGAGCATGAACTTGCTCTTGAGCCCGCTTCTGTTTGATGATGTCTCTTATACTGCCTTGAAAGACAATTTCTTGGCCATAGCGGTTTTTTAACACACTAATACCTATCTCAACAGGTATCTTCTCTCCTCCTTTTGTAAGAAAGTAAGTTTCAAAGACAGGGACTTCTTCTCCTTGTAAGATCTTCTGGATTTTTTCTTCTATTAGGGGTTCGACACTTCCCGGGAATAGATCTTCCAGTTTCATGGAAAGAAGCTCTTTTTTTGAGTACCCGCTCAATTGAACCAGCTTTTTGTTCACATCCAAAAATCTTCTGTCTTTAGAGAAAATGTTTATTGCATCTATAAAATTATCAAATGAGACCCTATATCTGTCTTCGGTTTGTCGCAGTTCTCTCTTGAGTTTCTGTTCGCAAACCACCTTCTCAATGATCCTTGGGAGCAAGGTGAAAAAATCCGGGGTCTTAACCAGATAATCCCAGTCTCCCTGTTTCATGACCTGGATAGCGATACTCTCATTCCCGTGGCCGGCGATCATGATGACCGGGATATCCCTTTCCTCTCGATTTAAGGCTTCCAGGAATTCGATACCATTCATGCCGGGCAAGAGGTAATCGGTGATGATGACATCCGGGCTGATCTCATCGAGCCTTTCAAAACAAGCTTCAGCATCTCCGAAGTAATTGACCGAGGCAAACGGAAAGGCATTATCAATCGCACGTTTCATGAGATGAAGACGCGCTTTTTCATCATCAATAATTACGATCTTTAATGGTTCTATATCCTAAATCCTTCCGAACCTGACACTTCAGGCCCTGGAAAATCTTATCAAGCCCCCTTTTCTCAATGCCAATGCCGTTGTCGCGGACAAAGAATACCTTGTGGACATCCTGTTCTTCGACTCCCACATCAATGCGGGGAGAGGGATTCTCTTTTCCAATATATTTTATCGCGTTTGTCAATAGGTTATCCACTGCCCGCCACAATCGCCTTCTTTCACCGTAAACGACAGGGAGGTCTTCCTGGATGTTAACCACAATGCCCCGCGCCTTGATTTGAGGTTGAAGCGCTTTCAAGACATCCTTGCCTGCGGCGGATCTCAGGCTTTTCTTAAACGCCTCTGGCAATAACAAATTCAATCAATCTGTTTTCTATGCTGCTATCGATGCCAATAGACCCTTATACTTTTTTCTGCATCACCGTACTGGAAATCAAGATCGCCCCGATAAGCCCTTGAGAGGGCATCTCCGATTCGACGGGCCATATGGACCCCTGTTGTGGTTACAAGGGTATAATCTTCTTCATCAACAATGGACATGATCCTTTCCATAGGATGTTCTCCCTTCTCCTGCTTTTCCTCATTGCGCATGAGGTTTAACATCTCTTCGCGGTGCTGTTTGAAGAATGATCCTTTTATCTCTATATGGCCTGCCGGATAGTTGTCGGCAATGCGCTGGCAGGCCGGGCAGATTACCCTGTTGGAATCAACAGGAGGTTTTTTCCAGGACCACCGTCCGTCCAGGAAAAGGGCCTTGCATTCAGTGCACATTGTCGGCTCTATCCATTTACCCGATTCTCTGTAAGTATCATGCCGTTTTTCTTTAACTAACCTGTCCCTTCTAGCGTACTGACTTTTGTCCATGTTATGTCTCCCATTATCTATCGAGCCTCTTGAAAAATTCAAGATTTCAAAAGATACATTATGGACAGCTTGAGACCAGGTCAAGGGCGTTGTAATTTAAGGTCTCGGAAATTCTACAACTTACCAAAATCATAAATCTTTTAGTGGCAACTTGTTTATGCCATACGCATGGAAGATTCGTGACTTGTATCAAAATCCTTCACATAACTGGACTCAGGACTTTTTTAAATATCCTGCGGAAGAAAAGGCTAATTACTGGGCAAGAGTATATAGCGCCGTAGCTTTGTGGAGAACAGGAAAATTAAACATAGCTGTTAAATAAAAGGAGAATTGTAGATAATCATTGGAACACCTAAAAAAATTAAAAACAATGAATACCGTGTTGGGATTACACCTGGAGGTGTGCGCTAGATTGTCCAGGCTGGGCATCAGATGATAGTCGAAACAGGTGCGGGAAAAGACAGCATGGGAGTTCATGTAAGGGAACTTTTTTCAATTTTTGATTGACTGGCTGTAATCAGGATTTATTTTTAATGATAAGTATCTTTTTAAAATATACTAATTACGGAGAGGAGAAAAGACCTATGATCCCTATTATTTGTCGTCTTGAAGACTTGATTAAGATGGCCCAAGAAGGAAAGAAGGTAGAGGGAGATGTTGTCCTCCACAAGGTACCTGTTACTTTAAAGACACATCCGGAGGCAGGAATAACCGAAGACCAGGAGGCCTTCTTGCTCAATGCCGCATATCGTTTTCATGCAGAAGGCATGACTTATTCAGTTAGCAAGAATTATGTCACGGTCTTACCCACCGCGTCCGTGAATGTTGCTCATAGCAATCGTGCCATCGCAAATGACCGTCTCAAGGCAGACTATAAACGCTTGAGTACTGCGGGCATATCAGTGGAAGAAAAGTATTTCGAGTAGTCACACAGGGCCTGAAAGCCAGCTGCCCGCTCCTGTACATGGTAACATCCATAGCGTTTTCGAGTAATGCAAGACCATGGGAAAGGAGAGTGATTTCCTGTTAGCTCTTACCAACTGGATATATCCGGGTATCATTTCTGACAGGGGCTCCGGTTACGGTTCAGGGCGACAAAAGCCATGGTTTGCTGACGTAAGGAGGATAAAATGGACCGCCGCATTGAAGCCTTCAACATAACTTTGCTACCAGAGTGGGAGAAAAAAATTGACGAGGAAATCAGCAAGATCCAAAAGCACCATCCTGGTATTGTGCACCACTTTCGCATATCCTTAATTGGGACTAAACACCAGCGCCACGGCCTTTTCGAGATACATATGGTAGCCTCAGCGCCAAGGGACACGTTTGTAGTCAAACACAAAGATGAAAAGGTGAGATCGCTGATAGTTTCGTGTTTTGATGTCCTGGACCGTCAACTCAGAGAATACGATCGCAAGCGACAAGGAATGGTGAAGTACCATGAAGACCACCCTGTTGGTATTGTCAGAGAGATCCTATCTGCCGAAGGCTATGGCATTATCGAAAACCCGGATGGCGAAGATATTTATTTTCATCGTAATGCTGTCAAGGATATGGCATTTGATGATCTCGTAGAGGGTGATTCAGTGATGTATGCAGAAGAAATGGGAGAAAAGGGCCTCCAGGGTAACCGTTCACACTCCCTGGCAGCCGATAGGCTTTTGCAGGGTTTCAACCGCG
>JAGGRV010000159.1 GCA_021159445.1 Deltaproteobacteria bacterium
AGAATGCAGTTGCGAGGTGGTTGGGCGGTCGGTCAGGTAATATTGTCCCAAAGCCTCAAAGATCGAAAGGATTATGTACGCTGATTGCATTTACTTACTATAAAAATGGAGGTACAGATGACGAAAAAATGGCAGCATGATTACGGATTAGCAGCAAGAATGTTTCTGACCATGTTTCTGCTCTTCGTGGTTTACATCGTATTCATAGGGATATTATCCTACGCTGGGTTCGGCGTCGTTCCGATCATGTTTTTTGCAGGCATCATGCTCTTTGCACAGTACTATTACTCGGATAAGATGGTTCTGTACAGCACAGGTGCCAGGATCGTGAGCGAAAGCGAAGCGCCGCAGCTGCACGGCATAATATCGAGGTTATGCATCGAAGCAGACCTGCCAAAGCCAAGGGTTGCCATCGTTGAGAGCAGCATTCCGAATGCATTTGCAACAGGGCGCAGTCCGAAGAAGGCTGTTGTGGCGGTTACAACCTCGCTTCTGCAGAGACTCAACCAGAACGAACTTGAGGCAGTGCTCGCACATGAACTGACACATGTGAAGAACCGGGATGTGATGGTGCTGACCATTGCAAGTTTCTTCTCGACCATTGCATTCTTCCTGGTCCGGTATCTGATATTCTTTGGCGGTGGAAACCGGCGTGAAGGTGGCAGTATCATGCTTGCATGGCTCGCATCGATCGTCGTATGGATCATCAGCTCGCTTCTGATACGTGCGCTCTCCAGATACAGGGAATTCGCTGCAGATCGCGGATCCGCGGTCATCACCGGACATCCGTCCCATCTGGTCAGTGCGCTCCTGAAGATCAGCGGTGCCATGGAGCGGGTGCCAACAGACGACCTCAGAAAGGCAGAAGGCATGAATGCGTTCTACATCATACCGATATCCAGGAGTTCGATCATGGCGCTCTTCTCGACACACCCATCGCTTGAGAAGAGAATTGCGGCGCTTGAAAAGATATCCGGACGGATGGAAATGAGATGAAGGTTCTTGATGCGCTGTTCGGAAGAACAAAACTCAGGAAACCAAAGATTGAAGCATTGTTTGCACTTTCAACCGCATATCTATCGATGGAAGTGCTCGGCTTCAAACCATCCGGCAGGTCCGGAATCTGTTTCAAGCCGGTTGAGTCGTCGCGGTTCTCTGAGATGCAGAGCGATCTTCGGGAATTGCTCCAACTCAGTGCGTCTGAAACCGGAACTGTCTGCCAGTTTCAAACAGACGAATACAACTATGAATGGGTCATCCTGAGCGATGATGACTTCGAGGATCTTGTCACAACCACACATCTGATCAGTGAAACCGTCATCGAACATGACTTTGAAGAACGACTGCTCTGCTCGGTTTTTGCCTTTGATAGGGTATATTTTATATATAATTATAAAGAGGGTACTTTTTATCCATTCGCTCCGTTGACCGGGAGGAAAAGAGACGGTGATCTCGAATTCAGATTGAGATCGGCGATGGAAAGCGAACTTCCTATCGAAAAGGAGATGGAGAAATGGTATCCTCTGTGGGGGATTCCATTTTAGGTTCCGTGTCGATTTACACCGGATAGGCAATCCATCTCAGAGCACCGACTTCACCCTCGGCGACATACAGTAATCGCACTTTGCGGGCAGATACCGACTCGTAGCACAGTTCTTGCACATCTGCACAGGCGCAAGCGCAACCTCAGGATTGAGCGCAACAGCATTGATCATCGCGGCGATACTCGGAGGCTCAGGCGCAAGCAGGCACGGCTGGTCGATGAACCGCAGAAGCGCGGTTGCCCGCACCGTTATGGCTGTGAATGGATACGCATACGCCTCTGGATGGTTGAGCTCAGGATGATCCCTGACAGGTGAGAGATCGATAGGTATACCAGCAACCTTCCCGCCGTCTCCTCTTGGTTTCGGTGCGTTCACTCGCTCGCCTCGGGTGATGAAGTCCAGAAAGTCGTTGACATGAAGTTCACCGACCATCGATCTGTCGAATGGGTGCGTTAGAATGAAGTTCCTGAATCGCTTCTGCATCATATCCTGGATATAATCGGGCGTGAACCCGTCCCATGCAAGGATATCCGCGGTCGCAGACGCACATGCACCGGTTGCGATATATCCCACGTCAAACGGATTTTTGATCTTGTCCTCGGATAGAGCGGTTTTGAGTGTGTTTTCCGCAACCTTTGAGACCGATTCAAGGATCGCCATGCACATATCGTCCCTGCACAGCTTGTAGTATGACGATCCGATGTGGTGCCCGATATCGCCAACGTGGGTCGGAAGCATCACGATATTTGCCGGGTGCACCCCGGAATCGTACGCACTCTCGACATATCCGCGGAACTTCTCGCGGTAGAGTTCAAAGTACCTGAACCGATCATACGATGTGTGACCGAGTTCTCCCATCAGCTGCAGCATCGACCGGACCGGCTTATCCCAGTTCAACTTCAGAGCCTTCTTCTCTTCTTCTATCGCCTCTGCGACGTTCCCGGTGCTGCCAAGAACTCGGGTGTACGTGTCCCCGAAGACGTAGATTCCGTTCAACCCCCATGATTTTGCGGCAAGGATCGTTTGCTTGTATCTCTTCTCAATAGGCGCCCTTTCTATGATCCGGGCAAGGACGTTGAAGACGCTTCCAGGGATCGCTGCAAAATCGCTGGATGATATGATCCCGTAGAAGCCATTGTGCACCCGTGTTGCCTCGATCCCGATGATATCGTCTGCTTCATCGATCGCCTCGATGAACGTCTCAACAGCGCCCCGAAAGTCCCTATCGAGGTCATACATGATCTCAAGCGCGATCGGGGTCTGCTGCCACTCGAGAAACGCTGTATCAAGCGGCGTTATCGTGTCGGTGAGCGACGTCAAGACGTCGTAATGGATGAGCAGTGACTGCTGGTAGAGGTCGATCGCCTCCTGTGACTGCTCGCTCGCACATTCCATCTTCCTTATGACCTCTACGTAAGGTCTCGCGTGTTCAAGCAAGAAATCCTCGTATCGATGGATTCTTATTGCGTCTACCACAGCGTTCTGTGCTGCAATTGCATCGTTTACGGTTTTTTCGATCAGGTTCATCTTTCTACCTCCAGTTGGGAATAATATCCTCTCCGATCGATCTGATCGCGCGTATCCGGTCAGGTCCGATCGGAGAGCCAGGAATAATCTGCGTGACCCCTGCATTCACGAGTTCCTCGATTCGGTCCATGCACTCCGCGGGAGTTCCGCAGATTGCGAATGCATCGATCATATCACCTGTGACCGCACGTATCGCGTCACCGAAACTCTTCTTAAAACCATTTCGCACCGCCTCGATGTCACCCGGCGGGATCTCGTGACGCTCAAGCACACCAGCAGGAGATCCCGCAACAATAAAGGCAACAACCGGCTTTGCAGCCGATATAGCATCGTCCTTACGATCCGCTATCGAAAAACTCGTATATGCAGCGACGTCAAACGTTGCAAGATCTGCTCCTCCTGCCTTCAGCGCAGGTACCGCCTCTGCAAAGTCAAGCGGGTGCGATGCGTTCACGAGCACTCCGTCCCCAACTTCTCCGGCAAGGCGCAGCATCTTCGGACCCTGCGCTCCGATATAAACCGGCACATCTGGTAGATCTGACAGATCTGTTGCAAAATCGAGTTTCGCGTCACTGGTTTTGAAGATCTCCCCGTCGTACGAGACTTTTTTGCAGGCAAGCAGTTGCCGTATGATGGATACAGTCTCCCTGACAGTCTGGACAGGACGCATCCATTCGATTCCAAGCTTCTCAAACGTGATCCGATCGCCAGGTCCTATGCCAAGAACCGCACGTCCGCCCGATACCTCGTGCAGGGTTGCGATCGCTGATGCGAGTTGTGGTGCGGTTCTGGTATACGGGTTTGTGACGCCGGGTCCGAGTTTTATGGAGTCGGTCCTTGCTGCGATGTATGTCAGAAGTGAGAATGCGTCCCTGTTGTTGTAATGATCGGTTATCCATGCGTAGGACAAACCGTTCTCCTCTGATAGTCTCACAATCTCTGAGAGTTTTTCTGCTGGTTCGTTTGCCAGAAATTCGATTCCAAAGGTCACCATGATGCTTAACACTCCTTCAAGCCAGCAGGTACGGGTGTTTCTCTGCGTGTTCGATTCCGAAGTCATTTATAGAATCGGCAGTGAGAATGTCAGCCATCGCAACGACCGGAGCGGCATACTTTGCACTCTCGATCGGTCCTATGAAGAGCGAGTTTGCGCCCATCACGATGCCAATTGCGTTTGCAGATATGTCACAGATCCTTCTGATCCCCGGGTCACGTTTCTTGAGATACGCCCATGATGACGGGACATTGTGGGCTCCGACGCCGGTTGGAAGGCCGTACAATGATTTTACTGCATAAAGCAGCCGGAATGATGATCCTGCACCCTGTCCGAACGGCTGCACTCCAGGATCGTACAGGATCTTCTCAAAGCCGCACTCCTTTGCGATCTCGAGGAGTCCTTTATCAACAAACCCGCCGCCGTCTTCGAGCATCTCGATTCGCGCCTTAACCGACGGGTCCTGCATGTTGAAGCCGAGGATGACAACGCCCTCGATCTGTGATCGAGAGAGCGCATCGATCTCTGGCTCCTCGATCATCATGTTTATGGCGTTATACATCGTCCTGCTGCCGAACTGCTCGCTTGCATGGGACAGTCCTGCAAGCCTCGCCTCAAGATCTGCCGAATCAACGATGAGCGGCGCATCTGTACGGTCTGCCACAAAGTCGAGTCCTTTGATCATGAGGTCAGGGGTCACGCCAACCACCTGGAATATGTACGGGGTGTTCGTGGCGTCACAGGCTTCCTCGACCTCTACAATCAGCGATTCTGCCTTTTCTTCGTCGAATGTACCTGCATTCGCATCAACGATCTTCTGCCCATCATAGAAGATCGTAGGAATGATTACGGTCGGGTTCTCGCCGATCTGCCCGCCGATCGTAACATTTCCTATCTCGATTATCTGCTGCTTCCGCGCGAATTTGAACATGCTACCACCCCATGAGATTTACCAGCACCAGCGCGATAACAGCGCCAAGGGTAACCCCGATACACCGTCCGATCATCGTTCCTCTGCTCTGTATGATCTCTGCGCCAGCAAACTCGATATTCTCCTCAGCCTGATCCAGCCGTTTCATCATCTTCTCGTAGTCCATAGCAAACCCTCCTCAGAATCCTCCCGCACCAACAAGCATCAGCAACAGCGCACAGAGAAACCCGATCACGATATAGATCCTCGTCCCGTAGATCCCTGAGTACGTGCGCTGATCCCTGCCGATCAGGAGTGCCCGCCGTTTTATACTCTCTGTCATCCGCTCAATCTCCCGTGTATTCGGGGCATGAAGTTCAGGGATCATCTCTTCTTCTTTTTTGGCTCTCATAAAAACCTCCTGATTGCAAAGATTAACAACGTGGCAACAAAACCAGACGTCAGCCCCTGCCAGATTCCGGATACTATGCCTGACATAAATTTATTCAGTTTGCCAAGATCCTTCATTTCCTGCTCAAGGATACGCAGTCTCGACTCTATCGAGACCGTTTCCGGCGTCAGGATCGTGTCGCTCCCCTCATCTGCCTGCGCCGCCTTTCCAAGGGCAACGACCATCGGTTCTGCAGGAAATGGTTCCTTTGGAGCACAGGCATCGATCGCCTGCTTAATCTGCTCTATATCCTCGACATTCACGAGATCGATGATCTCAACCTGCTCCCTGAACCGATCAACCTCCTTTGAGCTCAGATTCGAGATGAACGGGATTGCGCCGGATGCGCCGATGATCCTGTTCTTCTCATCGATTCCGGACCTGTGAATCGCAAGGAATGCATCACCAGCAAGATGTCCGTGAACCTCGGCTCCACAGACGATGAGATACCTGATATTGGGGTTTGAGATGATGTTTGCGATCACCTTCTCGATCCCGATGTTCTCGGTCTTCATGGTTCCGGAGATCGCTATCCTGTCGATCACTCCTGATACATCGATGCTGCTTCCAAGCGTTACCAGTACGATCTGATTCGTCTCATCGCCGACCGTGAACTCACCTGATACAGCGGGCCAACCCATCTCATAGACCCCCTGCAAGAATCACGATCAAGAGGATTGCAACCGCAGCAAGCCCGAGAATGAAACCGATTACGGCATTGGAGACCTTTCCGAGGTTCAGGTAGATCCCCTCGCGATTCGGATACGACGGATACGGTACTGTGGCTGGATTCAGCGAATCCACAAGATCTATTGCGGCGCGTTCGATCTCTTCGATCCCTTCGGATAGCTCCGCAATATTCGCAATCGGTGTGCGGGGGTCCATCTCGGCTGCAATGCCACTTGCAGGGTCGATTGCAACGTTTACGTCCGGGTCTAGTATCACGTACATGATTCAATGCTCCGCAGGTGGATATCCGGTCCACCTTATCTCGTAGATATCAGATTTAACCAGCCTGTACCACGCAACGACCGCGATTACGAGTCCACAAGCACTCGCTGCAACGATTGCCACATCACCCGAGACCGGTATCGATGATCTGCTTGCAAGCATCGCAACGATTCCGATCACAAGCGTTGTCATACATGCCTCGACAAGAGCGAGCAGTAATGTGCGCTTCTGGTTCTCTCCGGCACCGGTGCTGGCGTTGTATGGATGCAGCACCGCAAGTGTAATTATTATGTAAATAAATGGATATAAACCATAGTCGTTTCCGAGGATCAGGAGAGATCCTGCTGTGATCATGGCAGTGGACATCGCGATGACTGCACTGTTCAGCTCAATTCTCGGAATCCTCATCCGTATCACCTTATCTGCGAGTATCCCTGTCGCAAGACCGATCACAAGCGAGATTGCAACAACCGCTGCCACATACAAAAGCGGCGTTGATCTGCAAGAGACTGACAGCGATACTACGAATGCGGATGTTGCGCCAACAGCAGTTCCCCAGTAGCCGATGGATGCATTTCCAGTACCGAGTCCGTACATTGCCATGCCACGAATCGAGTTTGCCGCGGATAAGAACGGAAGCCAGAGAAAGACGATTCCGATCGATATCCCGTGCCCGATCAGGAGGATCCCTGCTATGCCGCTTAATAGTGCCGCTCCAAAGAGTGTGTGGATCTGTATCTCCTTCACGCCACCACCCCGGAGACTGCAAGCCAGGAGATCGCATAGATTACACACGCCACAATCGATGATGTGACAAGGCAGCTGATAAACGTCCTGTGCATACTCCTGATCTTCATGTCAAACATTCCTTCTGTCTTTCCAACAAGCACATAAGCCGGGAGCACGCTGTTTATCAGGAACACGCCGGCAGCAACGATTCCTGCAAGTGCTACCGCATTCTCAGTGGAAATTGCTGGCAGAGTCATCGAATATACTGCATAAAAGACGAGAGCGCCACCAGCACCACCCATGAGTGCGCCGATTGTGCCGCTCACAACAGTCTGAAAGGGCATGCCGTGACCATCGGTTCCGGGTGATCTGTACCCCTCCTGCTCAAAACCCGTGATGATGTCCTTTGTGCCGCCGAACGTGGATTTTCCTGATGCAGTCTGACCTGATACCGGTGGAGCACCTATGCCGAATGCAAGAACGATATTTCCGCAGAGAATCGTTATCAGAAGCATCAATGCAGATCCGACCGCGCCGGATATGATGACCGGTGCAAGCCCGGAATCGATGCTGTATGCCGCGGCATAGATACCGGCAAGACCCGCACCTGCTGACAGCATGCTCGGTCCTGTTGCGATACCTGTTGCGGCAGCCATTGCGCCTGTCGCGCTCGCCGGGATGAAGTGGACACAGACTCCGACGAGAACGCCGCCTGCAATTATCATGATTGTGGCTGTTACCGGGTCTATCATGTTTCAGTCCTCCGCATACCGTCCGTATCTCTTCCTGGTATATACCTCAAGCAGGTATATGAATATTAGAATAACCAGAACCAGCGCCGACACGACAATGACACTCGTCCAAACGCCAGCAAATGTGAACAACCTGCTCCACGCATCAAGAAAGATGAGCATACCAAAAGCAAGACCTGTGACCAGCCCCCCAAACCGTATCGTGAAGTACGGCGTGTCCACAGAGTTGCGGTAGCCGTACTCCCCCTTCACATCGATATCGCCCTGAACAGAGATCGGGATGCCCGAACCAAATATGTAACACTGGTAGAGCCGCTCTGCGCCGTAATATATGTCACCTGTGGATGATCCGATTGCGCCAATCGTTATCCCGAAGAAGAGCGCAATGAGCGGAACTGAAAATGGATTTCCAAGCAGACCATGCGCGGCAAAGGCTAACAGGGTCAGTATAAGCGCGGTCAAGAAGCCATACGCAGCATCGAGGGGTAGTGGTGTGAGCAAAGAATCCCAGTACAGCGCCTGCTCAAAGTTCTTCATGCTCGCAATCCTTGAGATGTGAGATAATGCCCCATAAGCGCACAGTAACAGTGTGGAAGATGCAGCTCCAATGATCGATGCGATCAGCACAGCGAATGCATCCCCTCCGAAATGCGCTGTTAAGAGATATGCGATCGTTGCAGCGGTTGTCGCCCAGAGCGCGTTTGCCGGAGGCTCACCAGAGATTGCTTTATTGAAATAACGGTGTCGGTTACCGATCTGCGGTGCAAGCTGCACCTGCGAGTTCGGATTGCTCGCAGAACCCGCGTTTGATTCGCTGTCCTCGAAGATCCCTGCAAGGAATGCGAGGAAACCCGCGAGCGCTGTTCCGAGCAGGAGTGAGGTGGATGCCATTATGGTTTCAGGGGCGATTGGGCGTGATAAATATTTTGGTCGCTCCGGTGTTTCAACTTTATCCGCATTGTAAGACGCCCCTCACACCCTCCAGTGTCTCACCGGAGTGCAGTCGCGCCACAACCTCCCTGAATGTGATCTCGCCCTGCCCCTGCACCACGATATCGATGTGTGGGTTCAGAATCGTCTGCTCTGACATGGTGGAGGGGTGGTAGCCACCCCAGACGACCGGAAGCAGCGGATACGTTCAACCCGTCGCGGATCTGGTAGCAGGTCATGCTGCTCACCGCAAATAGCAGAGCGCGATCACATGCGGCAAGGATCTTTTCCGTATAATCCGCATCCACGACCGCATTTATTATCCGAACATCGTAAGTCCCCTCAACCATCCGCGCAATCGCAAGAAGAGAGAGCGGCGCATTTACGAGCGGGACTTTTGAGGATGTTGTTGCGTGTTCCTCGACGCTACTCACAGGCAGTGGGTTAAATAGCACGATGCGCTGATTATCATGGGTTTTCATAGCGTGAGACGCTCCGTTTCTCTTTGCGAGTGGTTTGGCTATTTGCGATCATTCGAGGTCAGACCATCGTACATGCTCAATAACTTGTGGACAAAATCAGTGGAATCAGTGTTAATCTGTGGCTAAAAACCCTTATCAGCCACTGATTTACACAGATTACACAGATGGGGGATTATCTGTTTGCCACACATTATTGAATATGTTCAGACCATCACCCCATCAGAACAGATGCGGCAGCCTCTGTCCCGGCTCCGAACTCGGAGACGACCCCATGCTTGTGAAGGATCGATTCGAGCATCTGAATCGTTATCAGGATGTCCTTTGCCTTGAAGTTGCCCATGCTCCCGATCCTGAATACATTCCCTTTGAGGTGCGCCTGCCCGCCAGCGATCAGGATGCCGCAATCAAGCATCTCCTGCTTCATCCGGTCAAATGCAATACCGTGCGGGACTTTCATCGCTGTAACCGTGTCTGAGTACCTGCTCAATCCGTCAGGCTGCGGAAACATCTCGATTCCCATCGCACCGGCTGCCGCACGCACTGCTGTAGCGCCCGACGCATGTCTCTTCATCCGTGCGGAAAGCCCCTCCTCGTGCGCGATCAAGAGCGCCTCCTGCACAGCGTAGAATAGCGGAATCGATGGCGTGTACGGCGTCTGACCCTTGTCAGCACTCTTCTTGTGCGCTTTCAGGTCCAGATAGTATGGGGGCTTCTTTACCTCTTTCATCTTCTCAAATGCACGCTCGCTCACAGATACCGCAGCAAACCCGGGCGGAGCGCCGATGCACTTCTGCGAGCCGAGAATCGCAATGTCTGCACCCCATCGGTCCACAAAGACCTCGGTTCCGCCAATCGAGGTGATTCCATCCATTATGAAGAGCGCGTCATGTTTTCGTGCCAGTTTTCCAACTTCCTCTGCGGAATTGAGCATCCCAACCGAGGTCTCGTTGTGAACCATCGCGATCGCGTCTGCGCCGTCCTCAAGCGCAGCCGCAGCAGCGTCAAGATCGAGCGGATAGCCCCATTCGGACTCAATCGGCACCGTATTTCCATACAACCTGCCGAGGTCGCGGAATCGCTCGCCAAACTTGCCGTTCACGAGAGTTGCAATCGTGTCGTCGGGGTTTATCAGGTTTCCAACAGCAGCTTCCATCCCGCTCGTTCCTGAGCCGCTCAAGAGCAGGATGTCGTTCTTCGTCCGGAACATGTCCGCGAAGAGTCCTCTGCACTCGTTAAAAAGCTCCGCAAACTCGCTTCCGCGGTGGTTGATGACTGGCTTTGCCATCGCGCGCAGGATGCGCGGCACGACCGGAACAGGTCCCGGGATCATGATCAGCGTGTCTTCGATGCTCGTTCTATTTGTGTTTGTGGTGTTCGTTGGAGTCATTGGGCATCTGTTCTGTTGCATTGAGTCATTGTGTCCAAAAGGTTGTCGGCTATGCTTTGAGACTTTTCATTATTTTCTGGAGAGTGGTCGAATCATAGCGTTTATTCGCAACCCCGGCATTTGTGAGATTCGTAAATTCATGCCATTCGTGTTAAAATCACGAATTTCACGAATAAACGAATGCTACGAATCCAATCGTTCTGAAAACGCACTCACAATTCTTTCAATTCCAACTGACCAGAAAAAATTAAAAAACCCTTGTTCTTGGGGGCGATCGCCGCTGCAGCAGGGCGTTCACCAGACCGAGACGACCAGACTCCCCCGGGCAGTGTCACGCCACCTACCTATAATAGCAGACAGACACCAATAACCGATATGCGAATCGGCGTGTACATCTGCCACTGCGGGCTCAACATCGGCGGGATACTCGATATTGACACAATCGTCGCGCGCACAGGAGAGCTTGGCGATGTGTACCTCGCAAAGGACATCGATTTCGCGTGTTCTGATGCGGGACAGGAGGAGATAAAGAAAGACATTGCGGACGGCGTTGACCGCATCGTCGTAGCCGCGTGTTCGCCGCATCTGCACCAGATTACATTTGAACGCATGCTCGAGGACGCGGGCGTAAACCCGCACCTCTTAACGATTGTCAACATACGGGAGCAGTGCTCATGGGTGCATTCCGAGAACCGTGCGCTTGCGACGCAGAAAGCGGTCGATCTGGTGCGCATGGGCGTTGCACAGGCGAGAGAGCTTGTTGCAATCGAGAAACGGACGGTCCCGATCAATCGGGATGCGCTCGTCATTGGAGCAGGAGTAGCAGGGATCACAGCAGCACTCGATCTGGCAGAGGGCGGCGTCAACGTGCATCTGGTCGAGAAAGAGCTGACCATAGGCGGAAGGGCGGTTCTCTACGGAAACCTCTTCCCGACGAACGACTGCGCAATCTGCATAATCGCCCCGATGATGTCTGACGTTCTCAATCACGAGAAGATCGACCTCCGCACGTACTCCAAAATCACCGAAATCACTGGAAGCGTCGGCAATTTCAAAGTGCGCGGCGTAAAAAAACCGAGTTTTGTAAAAGAAGACATCTGCAAGGGGTGCATCGACGATTGTGCTTGCGTGTGCCCGATCACCGTTCCAAACGAGTTCGATTACGGTATCGGGGTCAGGAAGGCGATCTTCGTCCCTGTGCCGCAGGCAGTCCCGATGGTCGCGTGCATCAGCGAAGAGTGCGTCGGTTGCGGATTGTGCGAAACTGCGTGTCCTCTGGACGCTATCGACTATTTCCAGAAGGAAGAGGCGTTTGAGTTCAATGTCGGTGCAATAATCGTTGCAACCGGCTGGAAACCGTTCGACGCGTCCCGCAAGGAGGAGTACGGGTACGGCAGGCATAGAGACGTGATAACCTCGCTGCAACTCGAACGCATGTTGAATGCGAGCGGTCCCACGCAGGGACGCGTGATCCAGCCATCGACAGGAGAGATTGCACAGAGAATCGCATTCATCCAGTGTGTCGGCTCAAGAGACGCGACCGTTGGCAATAATTACTGCTCTGTCGTCTGTTGTATGGCTGCAATCAAGAGCGCGCACACGATCATGAAAAAAAATCCGGAAACTGACATCTCGATCCATTATATTGACGTGCGGTTGTGCGGGGACGGCTACGAGGAGTATTACCAGCGCACACAGGAACTGGGAGTTGATTTCGTGCGCGGGCGGATCTCCGAGGTTCTGACAGAAGGCGTTAGCGCGGTCATCCGGTACGAGGATACGCTGGCTGCAACAGGCGATTTCGGTGGTTCCGGTGGTTCCGGTGGTTTCGGGATCGTTGAAGAGGAATGCGACCTTGTGGTCCTCTCTGTCGGGCTTGAGGCTGATAGCGAGACCGGAATCGGAATCGATCTCCAGACGAGAGCGGATGGGTTTTTGCGGGCTGTGCATCCGAAACTGAGGCCTGTGGAATCGCCGACCGATGGCGTCTTCATCGCAGGATGCGCGGCAGGTCCGAAGGACATCCAGACATCGGTTGCGCAGGCAGCAGCTGCCGCTTCCAGGGCAAAGAACCTGCTCGCACGTGGCGAGCTTGCGGTCGATCCGATGAGTGTTCATGTGGACGCTGACAGGTGCATCGGATGCGCGCTCTGCACGCGGGTCTGTGAGTTCGGGTGTATCCGAATGGTAGGCGGAATCGCAGTCGTCGATGAACTGGCGTGCAAGGGCTGCGGATCATGCAGCGCAGCGTGTCCCGAAGGTGCAATTGCGCCGTACATCCACACTGATTCCCAGATTCTTGGAGAGATCCATGCGCTCGGCAGAAGCGAGTACCCGCTGATCATTGCCTTCCTCTGCAACTGGTGCGCCTACTCGTGCGCCGACCTTGCAGGCGTTTCGCGCATCTCATACCCGACCAACATCCGGGTGATACGCGTAATGTGCGCGGGGCGCATCGATCCTGAGTTCGTGCTCGAAGCGTTCAGGAGTGGTGCGGATGGGGCGCTCATCGTCGGGTGCAGGAGCGGGGAGTGCCACTACGCGCACGGAAACAACCAGGCAAAGCAGAGAATCTCCGCTCTCGCAGGCGTTCTTACCGGGATCGGAATCGATTCCCGCAGGCTCAAGACGGTATGGATCAGCGCGTCAGAGAGCGAGCGTTTTTCAGGAGTCGTCTCGGATTTTGTGGACGAACTGGAGAAACTGGGTCCGATAGGGTCTGAACTGTAAAATTGTAGAAGTTATGAAAGTGTAGTGGACCAGAGGTCGCGGAATGACAACACACCATAAGATAGTGATCGGCGATTCAAGGCAGATGAAAGAGATTCCCGATGAATCAGCCCATCTCGTCATCACGTCGCCTCCGTACTGGCAGCTGAAGGACTATTGGGATGGGCAGCAGATCGGCTACAACGACACCTACGAGGAGTACGTAAACAACCTGAACCTCGTCTGGAATGAATGCCAGAGGGTTCTCTACCGGGGCTGCCGCCTCTGCGTAAATATCGGTGACCAGTTCGCTCGTGCGGTCTATTACGGGCGGTACAAGGTGATACCGATACGAACCGAGGTTATCAGGTTCTGCGAGAGCGTGGGACTCGATTACATGGGCGCGATCATCTGGCAGAAGGTGACGACGACCCACACGACAGGCAGAGCCACTGTGATGGGATCGTACCCATTTCCCAGAAACGGGATACTGAAGCTCGATTATGAGTTCATCCTGATCTTCAAGAAGTGCGGGGCTGCGCCAAAAGTTTCAAAGGAGATAAAAGATCGGTCAAAGTTGACAAGAGAGGAATGGGACCAGTATTTTACCGAACACTGGAACTTTCCGGGAGTGAAACAGGATAAACACGCAGCGATGTTTTCTCTCGAACTTCCGACGCGGCTCATAAGGATGTTCAGTTTCGTCGGCGTTTCGCAGAAGAAGACTTCAGTGGACGC
>JAGGRV010000503.1 GCA_021159445.1 Deltaproteobacteria bacterium
ATACAACAAAAAACCCTATTAATTTTTGTTCAACTTATTTATCTCCCGTTCCTTAGTCACTTTCCGAAAAACTAGAAAAAATGTAAACTGAAAAATGAAGGATGCCGCATAGTTATCATGGTCTATATGGATGATTCAAACAAATTCAAGGTCCTTGCCGCCATTTATTCCTTTTATGACCAGTTTCTTAAAGGCTTTCCCCTGGCTTGCAGGCCTGGTTGCCATGTCTGTTGTACTGTAAATATAGTTGCCACCTCACTTGAAGCGGGGCACCTGCTACATTCCTCTTTTTTCGATAATCTTGATCTTAAAAAGTTGCTGTCTTCAGCGACAACAGGATCTGTTTACAGGCCGAGCCTGAGCACTAATCAAATAGCGGATTTCTGTCTCAGGCAGGAGGAAATCCCTCCAGACAGAGTAGAACACGGGGAAGGGGTCTGCCCGTTTTTGGATCAGGAAGGACTTTGTAGTGTCTATGAGAACCGTCCCTTTGCATGCAGGGCAATGTCTTCAAGGGAGGTCTGCCAATACGGTGGCGAGGCAGATATGGAGCCTTTTCTTGTTACAGTGAATCTTGCCGTCTACCAGATCATAGAGCACCTGGACAAAGAAGGGGTGTCTGGAAACCTGCTGGACGTATTAAGCGAATTGGTAAATAATCAGAGTGTAAGTCCTGGCCCTGGAGACAGGCTTATCTCAAACAGGGCATTGCCAGGTTTTCTTATAACTCCCGATGAACAGGGACGATTCAGGGCATTCATGCGCCGTCTTGCAGATTTTCAGGTTGGAGATACTACTCTAAAAGCCTTTTTGGACAACACATCAGGCTGACCTCAACCAGCCAGCCAAGCTCAAGCCAAAATAAGTCACAAGCCATCCAAGAAGGAACGAAAGCGGTATCTTTCTGTTGCCCGCCCAGGATAGCGATGAGAAGGCGATCACTGGTATCAGTGGGTACAGAATTCCGGCTCCGAGCGGCGAAAAATGTCGCAGGAGTTCCTGTACTCCCAGAAAAAACCACGGACCCTGTATCAGGTCTATGTTTTTCCCAGGGAGGTCTATCGGTGCGTGAAACAGAATGGCTACTGCAATAGAACCGGCGAGAATACTCAGAAAAATCTTCCGGCTTAGGATCACACGACGGGTGTGATACCAGGTGCCAAGCCCCCATAACAGGGCGGTAAGGAGCAGATGTATGAGGTAGATACGGCTTAAACCCTCATCTGTGCTCGCTATCAGGAAACGGTTTAGTCCTGATCCAATCAGTGGGACTTTCAGCAGGAGGTGTTCGGCAATTGTGCCCGCAGCCTGACCTGTTCCATCATACCGCAGAACATATCCGGTAAACAGGGCAAGGATACTCATGGGAAGGGTAAGGCTCAGGACAGTCCATTGTCTGCGACCTGAAGGTCGCATAGAGATTTTTGGCAGATCATCAATGCTTTGCCATGCGTGATAAATAAGTAGAAGAAAAAATGCCTGACTGGTCCAGAAGTGCAGGGCCCTCCAGAAGGCACCAAAAGGAAGTATTGCTTCGATGGCGACGCTGGTTACAAAAGGGTCTGCCACCTCATACTGATAGGCCACAACAAAGCCTGAGCCTATAGAGGCCAGCAATGCTGCAATAGTCATCTCGCCGACTTTGTCAAAATTCAGCATTGTAAGAAGGAACCGTTTATCTCGTGACAGGCCCTAAATTAACTGCCTGTCCAGGGCATTCCCTTTCATTTCGGTCATCAGAGGCTCAAGGATAGCCTGCCTGCCGGCAAAATCCGGATATAACCCGTGACTGAGATCGAATTCCCCTGGGAAGTTAGAGGTAAGGAAGTCTAAAAGATGCCCTCTTATCTTCTGTGCGGTAGAGTACTCTAGAAGATCTCGAACCAAAGCGCTACATTGGTTCTGGTTACTCATTCGAATCATGCGTTTGATCTTTGGTATATCCAAGGCGTTCATGCTTAGTTCGTCCAGACCCATGCCAATAAGTACAGGAAGATACATTGGTTCTCCTGCCATTTCTCCGCAAACCGCCGCCTCAATTCCTGCTTCATGGGCTGCCTCTATGGTACGATAGATCATCCTCAAAACACCGGGGTGTAAAGGCTCGTAGAGATGTGCCACATATTCGTTACCTCTATCGATTGCCAGGGAATACTGAATGAGGTCGTTTGTACCTATACTGAAGAAATCCACTTCCTTGGCAAGGACATCCGCCAAAAGTACAGCAGAAGGGACCTCTATCATAATGCCTGTCTTGATATCCTCATCAAATGGAATTCCTTCTCTCCGCAGCTCATCCTTGGTCTTCTCCAAATGTTCCTTGACCTGAATTATTTCTGACCTGCCGGACACTAAAGGGAAAAGTATCTTCACATCCCCGTATGCACTGGCTCTGAGTATTGCCCTGAGCTGTGTGCGAAACAGATTTGACTCTTTCAAACAGAGCCGAATCGCTCTCAGCCCGAGGGCTGGATTGATTTCATCGTCCTGAGAGACTGACGACAAGAACTTGTCGCCGCCAATATCCAGAGTACGGATTGTTGTTGGAAAGGGTGACATGCGCCCTGCGACTTCTTTGTAAGCCAGAAAAAGTTCCTCTTCAATGGGAAGCTCTTTGTGAGCCAGATACATGACCTCGGTACGGTAGAGCCCTATCCCTTCAGCACCATTGGATATGACAGAGGAAATTTCCTCAAGGAACTCTATGTTAGCCTTGATCTTAAATCTGAATCCGTCCTGTGTCTCTGCAGGGAGGTTACTGTATTGGATTACATCCAGTCGATATCGTATGTAATTCTCCTGTTTTTCCCTGTAATGTCTTAAGAGCTCATCGTCCGGATTTACTACTACATCACCACATAGGCCGTCTACAATCAAAGTCTCCCCGGAAAATATGGAAGACATGGCGTCTTCCATACCCACGACTGCGGGAAGACCGAGCGATCTGCCCAGAATCGCCGTGTGGGATGTTCGGCTCCCCATGTCTGTAACAAACGCCAGGATTTTTTCTTTGGCCATTTGGATCGTATCAGCAGGAGACAGATCGTGTGCCACCAGTATAACCGGCTCTTCCATTTGGCTGAAATCCACCGAAGGACTCCCGGACAAGAGCTTTTGGACTCTCCGCACTGCGTACTTAATATCTTCAAAACGTTCCCTGATATACTGATCTTTTACCTGCTCAAAGAGTTCTCTAACATGGTCCAAGGCATTATTAAGGGCCCACTCTGCGTTAATCTGTTCTTCAGAAATTAACCTTAAGGTCCGATCATAGACCATACGGTCTTTAAGCATTAACAAATAGGTTTCAAAAATCCCTGAATGCTCTCTGAATTCCTCCGGGATCTCTGCAATCAACTGTTTTATCTGGTTTTCCGCCTCAGAGACAGCATTTTCAAAGCGTTGTTTCTCCTGGTCAATCTCGCCTTTTTTAATTTGTCTTTTTAAGATCTTAACCTTGTGATAATCCAACAGGAAGGCAGGGCCAATGACCACTCCGGGCGAAGCCCCTATTCCTTTTAAAACTGCCGAATCACCTTTTTCTTCTGACATTTTGATTAATCCAATTCGCCAAAGCGACTTTCTACTAGGGTCTTAAGATCTGCCACGGCCTGGTTTGAATCCGGACCAACTGCCCTGACTGTCAGGACGCTCCCATGAGGGCAGGCAAGGGTCAAGACATCAAGAATATTTTTCCCATCTACTTTCTTCCCATCTTTCACGAGCCACACATCAGCATTAAATTCACTTGCCTTTTGAGCGAAACGACAGGCTGGCCGGGCATGAAGTCCCAGCCTGTTAAGTATGGTTACACTGTCTTCAAATTCCATAATTTCAGATCGATGAATCTAAAGTTATATCAAAATAAAGGTTGCATACCACTCTCGTCAAGTTGGCTTTGGACAAAAAACCCAATATCGCTTACCTTTATAAATCATTAATCGTAACTACTCACGTAGTCAGGCTGAAGCTGTTTAGACTGAAGGCTGAAGGGGCCAGAAGAGCACGATTGCCGTACTTTGGCGGGAATATCTGGTTCTTGCACCAAACATGGCTTTAAAATGAGCTTTTTCTTAATAGTCTTCAGCCTTCAGCCTACCCACCTGAGTAGTTATCATTTATTTTTAAATCTCTGTACGCCGATATGGATTTCACTGTACAAACAAAACTCGACATGTACCAGTAAAGGATTCAAACAGGACTCAAAAAATGTGTGGCATTTGCGGTATTTATGACTTGATAGGTAGCGATTCCGGAGATAACCGCGAAGAAATAGTCCGGGCCATGACAGCACAGTTGCGCCATCGCGGGCCTGACGAGAAGGGGTATTACTTCCACGGCCCCATGGCTATGGGTCATGCGCGTTTGAGCATCATAGATCTCACCACAGGCCAACAGCCTATGAGCAATGAAGATGAATCTGTGTGGATCGTATTTAACGGCGAGATCTTTAATTACATAGAACTGCGGGCCGGACTTGAGGGAAAAGGCCACGTTTTCCAAACTACATCTGATACGGAAGTACTGGTTCACCTCTATGAGGACCTGGGGCCGGATATGCTGGACCGGCTAAATGGTCAGTTTGCCTTTGCCATTTATGACAAAAAAGACAGGTCCCTTTTCCTCGCCAGAGATTCCTTTGGAATCTGTCCCCTGTTTTACTGCAAAAATGGAAAGCTCTTGGTGTTTGCCTCAGAGATAAAGGCACTGCGTGAGATTCCTGATATGAAACTTGAGCTTGATCCTTTGGCTCTGAGCCAGATTTTTACACTCTGGTCAGTGCTTTCCCCCCGCACTCCATTTAAGGACATAATGTCTCTTCCCCCGGGAAATTGGCTTAAGATCGGCCCTGAGACCGGACTCTCTTCTCCCAGGCGCTATTGGCATCTGGATTTTCCAAAACTGGGGGAAGAAGATAAGAAAAAATCAGAAACAGCCTGGACTGAAGAAGTTGAAAATGCCATGGTTGAAGCAGTCCGCCTTCGTCTCAGGGCAGACGTACCGGTTGGAGTATATCTCTCCGGGGGTTTAGATTCCTCTATTATCGCCACCATAGTTAAAAAACTGACATCAACACCAATAGAGGCCTTTTCCCTGGCCTTTGCAGATGCATCCTATGACGAATCTGAATTTCAGCAGAGATTAGCCCGGTCAATAGGGGTCCGCTACAATGCTGTAAGGGTAAAAAACCATCAAATAGGTCAGGTCTTTCCGGAGGTGATCCGGCACGGAGAACGGCCGATCTTAAGGGCAGCTCCGGCCCCGCTGTTTCTTCTCTCGGACCTGGTGCAAAAAACAGGATTCAAAGTAGTCCTCACCGGAGAAGGGGCAGATGAGCTCTTTGGAGGCTATGACATCTTCAAGGAAGATAAAATCCGCCGTTTCTGGGCAAAAGTCCCTGAGAGTCCTTGCAGACCCCAGCTCCTGAACCGCCTCTATCCGCATGCACCCTTGGCTACAACAAGAGCCGGGCGTATGCTGACGGCTTTTTATCGCAAAGACCTGCTTCCTACCAATATCTTTGGCTATTCCCACCGTCCTACATGGAACAATACCCGGGCACTTAGTGCCTATTTCAGCCATAATCTCAAGGAAGCCATTGGAGATTATGATCCTGTGGAAGAACTCAAGGCCAGTGTACCTAACACCTTTTCTTCATGGCACCCATTGCACCAGGCCCAGTTCCTGGAGACCCGGTTGCTCTTGTCAGAGTATCTTTTGAGTTCCCAGGGGGAAAGGATGACCATGGGCCACTCGATTGAAGGAAGATACCCTTTCCTTGACCCGAAAGTAACATCCCTGGCAACACGAATTCCGCCACATTTAAAGCTCAGGGGCCTAAATGAAAAATATGTATTACGTAAGGCCTTTAAAAAACACCTTCCTTCAGAGATAGCCCAACGTCCCAAACGGCCCTACCTGGCTCCAAACAAGGAAAGCTTTCTGGACCGGCCGGATGTCTCCATGGTTTACGAAATCCTTTCACCTGATCGGCTATCCGAGAGCGGTTTTTTTGATGTGTCAAGGGTGGACAAATTACTCAATAAATGCGCTAAGGGCGGACAACTGGGTTTTCGGGACAATGCAGGATTTTTGGGAATATTATCTACGCAGATATTGTGGGAAAAATTCTTAGCTAAGGACCCTCTGTTTTGATTACCGCAACCCACCGAACTGTAAGCGTTTACCTCTATTTTTTTCTGACTGTAGTACGCTCTACCACCTTCCGGTAATAGATCTGATCTTTTTCCAGGTTGATGGGCCTCTTGCGTGACATGTTGGCCTTGGTCACCATAAGATTTACTTTTTGGGCCTGCCTGTAACGCTCCTGTTCATCTTCCAGATTTTCCAGCAGGTCTATTGCAGTCTTGATTTCCTTCTCACTCTGGAGCTCCGGGGGTATAAAACCGGCATTCTTGAGCATCTTGTATGCCATTCGAAGGTCTGGAGGTATAAACGAGTCGTCTTCAAAGACCAGTGGTTTGCCTTTACCCTTAATATTGTCAAGGTCCCCCCGTTTAATAGCTTCCTTGATCCGGTTTTCTGCTATTTTATGAAAATTGAACATGGCCGGACATTTCTCCAGGTTGTTAGTACCTATGTCGAGCTATTAGTATTTAGCTATTAGTATTTAGCTTTGAAAAATCAAGGCATTATGTTAATTAGAAATAACACCCAACGGGTTCACCCTGTTGAATCCCCAGAGGGGGCTTTGAAAAATTTAGGTAATAATAATTTGTCGTTTAGGGTAGCGAAGTAGATAACCCTTATATTAAAATATAATAAAAGAAGTCGCTTGTAAAACACCAGATTTTTTTAAGGACAAGGGGTCTTGTTTCGCAAGCGACTCGCAAGGTCAACGAAAGAAAGGTAACCCTGAACCTGTGAACGCCTACCAAAACATTCTGTGTTCTAGAGAATTATGCTTTTAGAACTTGGGTTAGAAAATTTCGTACTCTTCGAAAGGGTATCTCTTTGCTTATCAAGCGGGCTTACTGTGCTTACAGGAGAGACTGGTGCAGGCAAATCCTTACTTGTTCAGGCTCTGAAACTGATCCTGGGGGCCAGGGCTGATTTGCAGCAGATCAGGACCGGGACAAAGCAGGCCTTGGTGCAGGCAGTGTTTGAGGCCTCAACCGAGGTCCGAGGCCAACTGGAGGATATGGGGATATCCTGCGACGATGAACTGGTCATAAGGAGGACGGTCGCACAAACCGGAAAGGGGAGAATATATGTAAATGGGGCCATTGTCAGCCTCCAGAACCTGAGACAAATTGTATCAGGCCTAGTAAGTCTTGCCGGACAGCACGAATACCAGGAACTCCTTCGCCGGGAGAAACACGGACCCTGGCTGGACCGCTTTTCCGGGCTTGGACATGAAGTGGATCAAATAACCATTTTGTATCAAGAGATTAGGGGGCTTCAAGCAAATCTCCAAAAGGCCACAGATGCAAAAGAAGAGGCAGTAGAAGAGGTGGACAGGCTCCGGCAGGAGGCGCAGGAAATTGACAGAATTGCTCCCAAGCAGGGAGAGGAAGAAAGGCTTGAACAGGAACTCCAGGTATTAAAGGCCGCTGAGGCCCTGCGGACCTTGGGAGACAACTGCTACAGGACCCTTTATGCTGATAAAGGATCGATCCAGGAAAAATTGGCAATCTGCAGGCAGGATCTTAAACGTATGGCAGACCTTGATCCCACCTTGGAAAAGACAGTAAAAGAACTGGAATCTGTGGCCTATCAGGCAGAAGAGGTGGCGTGGACTGTTCGCGATTATATTCATGGCCTTCCAACAGATCTTTCCCAATTAGAACGGATTGAGGAACGAATCTACGGACTCAGGGAGCTTAAAAAGCACTTTGGTCCAACCATTGAGGACGTTCTGGTTTACCGAAATGCCATTGAGACAAAGCTTGCGACCTTTTACGAAAAGGGCGACCGGATAGAGGACCTGAAGATAAGACTCGAAGAAAAAGAGAAAAGGCTCGTAAATGCCGCCTTGGACCTGAGTAAGAAAAGACGTCAGGGGGCAAAAAGACTTTCCAAGGCTATTAAAGCCGAATTATCTGACCTTAAGCTGGCCAAAACCGATTTCATGGTTGATGTCGAGGCCACTGAAACGCCCATAGCCTCAGACGTGGGACCCAGGGGGCTTGATAAGGTGCAGTTTCTCTTCAGTCCAAACGTCGGGCAACCTCTTCGTCCTCTGGTGTCAATTGCTTCCGGGGGAGAACTCTCAAGAGTAATGTTGGCTTTAAGGGCCGCCCTTGCCAGGCAGGCAGGCATTGAAACCATTGTATTTGACGAGATAGACGCGGGAATTGGGGGAGAGGTAGCGGAAAAAGTGGGCTTTAAACTCAAGGCACTATCTTCATTTGGGCAGGTTGTCACCATAACTCATTTTCCACAGATAGCGGCAAGAGGCGATTATCACATAGCATTAGAGAAGGTAGTTAAAGGAGATAATACATCCATTATAATAAGGGAAGTAGAAGGAAACCAGCGCCTTGAGGAACTCACGAGGATGCTTGGAGGAGACAGGAAAACAGCCAGGGCATATGCCGGCAAACTGCTCAAGTAAATGATTCCGCTGAAAAAACCCAATCTGCTGTGTTGCTTCAATTTTTCAGTCACTGCGACGTACGATAAGTACGTCTCATGCCTGGAAAATTTCGCGCCTTGCATCTCGGGCTTTTTGAACGGAATCATGTTTCAGATTTTTGCGGTATAATCAGTAAATAAGGAACGGGAGATAAATAAGTTGAACAAAAATTAATAGGATTTTTTGTTGTATTCAAGGCGCGAGGAGCGAGCATAACGGGTTATGTGATCGACGAGCAACGAAGAAGACGGCAAAAAAGACATTAATTTGTTCAAGTTATTTATTGTACGTTCCTAACCATATTCCAGATCAGTATGAACACTCAATCACCAAATCACTCAATCACTCAATCACCAAATTCCCCTACCTGCCTAGTCCTTTATTCCGGCGGTCTGGACAGCATCCTTGCCTGCAAAATCCTTCAGGAGCATGGGATTCATGTCATAGCCCTTTATTTCATTACACCATTTTTTGGTTATAAACTCAAAGGACGAGAAAGGATCTTAAAGAAGAAAGTGCTTGCCGATCAGGGGATACAATTTAAGGAAATAGATATCTCTGATGCATACCTTAAAATTGTAAAGAACCCGGAGCATGGCTATGGAAAATACATGAATCCCTGCATTGACTGTAAAATTCTGATGGTACGAAAGGCCATGAAGAGGCTTGGAGAATTTAATGCATCTTTTGTCGCCACAGGAGAGGTCCTCGGCCAAAGGCCCATGTCCCAGCGCAGAGATGTCCTCAGGATAATAGAGCGGGACAGTGGTGCTGATGGACTGCTTTTACGTCCCCTCTCAGCCCTTCATCTCCCGCCCACAGACATAGAAAATAAGGGTCTGGTTGACCGATCAAGACTGCTGGGACTGACTGGCAGAGGGCGAAAAGACCAGATAGCCCTTGCCGGCAAATATGGAATAAAAGAATATCCGGCTCCTGCTGGTGGATGTATACTTGCTGACCCTATACTGTCCCGGAGATTTAAACGCATGTTTGATCTTTGGCCGGAGTTTGATGTTAATGACTGCGTCCTTGCCCAAATGGGAAAACACTTTCTCCTGCCTGACAGATCCTGGCTGGTAATTGGTAGAGACGAAAGGGAAAATGCGAAGATTGTATCCATGATAGGGGAAGGTGACATCAGGCTCGATCTAACAGCAGCTCCCGGCCCCACAGGACTTTGGCGAAAGATATACTCTGATGTCAATGCAGACCTTGCGGCAAGCATCCTGTGCCGATACGCAAGGGTGAAAAGGCGTTTGAAAGAGGTCAGACTGTCAGGACCTGGAACTGAAAATATAAAAACTATCAGAACCGTGCCGGCTTCAGATGAAACGATAAATAAATATAGGATATAGTTGGCAGGCTCCTAAACGTTGCATATCTAAATTTGTTGTCATTATCGCAAAAAGACTTTAGTTTGTTCAACGGCAAGATGCTAGAAATTGAAAAGGCAAAGTGTGGAAGTAAAAAGAAGCACTCCTGCCCGTAAATGATTACAATAGGAGTCTTGTAAATGGCTCCCAAGAAAGGAATTTTATAATCAATGTTAGGCACAATTCGAAATAGTACAGGCTCCTGGCTTATTAAATTTATACTCGGTATTATTGTAATAGTATTCGTTTTCTGGGGTGTAGGGAGCTTCCGTTCCCAGAGGCTTAATGTCCTGACCAAGGTAAATGGTGAAGATATCCTTATGGAATCCTATCGCCTTGCTCATGCCAATATGCTGGATAGCTACAAGCGGATGTTTGGCGGGCAGATCCCTGAAGGTTTTCTGGACCGGATAGATATCAAGCAGCAGGTCCTTAATGGCCTTATAAATGAGACACTAATCCGCCAGGCAGCTAATGAGATAGGCATATTAGTCAGCGATATAGAGATTCAGAACATTATCCTTGCCATACCTGCATTTAAACACAATGGAGTTTTTGACCAGGGGCTCTATGAAAGGTCTCTAAGGGGGGCTCGATTGACACCTGCTGTCTTTGAAACACAGGTCAGGCAGCAGTTGCTCACGGATAAATTAAAAGCCCTTCTCTTCTCCGGACTTGCTGTGACTGAGGCAGAGACAAGGGACCACTATATGTTCGAAAACGAGGAGGTCAACCTTTCCTATGTATCAATTGATGCCTCAGAATGTGAAACAGAAGTAAATGCTACAGAACAAGACCTGACCTTGTGGTACGAATCACATAGTGAAAATTACATGACAGAACCTCAGACTAAGCTACGCTATCTGGCCCTTAAGGAGTCTGATATTGACGATGCCAACGTGACAGATCTGGAGATAGAGGCCTACTACAAGGATCACAAGAATGAATATGAGGTCAAGGAACGTAGGCGTGCAAGACATATATTGCTCAAGATATCTGAAGGCGCTGATGAAGATAGTGTAAAAAAAATCCGAAAAAAGGCGCAAAAAATTCGTGAGCGAATAGAGAAGGGCGAAGACTTCGCAAAACTCGCCAAGGAAAATTCTGAGGATGTGGGGAGTGCCAAGAATGGTGGGGATTTGGGCTTTTTTAGCAGAGGTATGATGGTAAAACCCTTTGAAGAAGCAGTATTCTCGATGAAGGAAGGGGAAGTGAGCAAGCCGGTTCTAACCCGTTTCGGATGGCACATAATAGAGCTTGAGGAGATAGAGCCGGGCAAAGTAAAATCCCTGACCGAGGTAAAGAACTCTATCGCCACCAGGCTCAAAGACCAAAAAGCCAAAAATATGATATGGAATCGGGCCAATGAGGCCTATGACGAAATAATTCAACTTGGAAGCCTCAGCGCCTATGCGGAGCAGCATGAAATTGAGCTTAAAACCACTGAACTCTTCAGCCAAAAGAAACCACCTGCTGTAATAGGGGGCAATCCAGAACTGCTGAAGACCTTGTTTGCCTTAAATTCCGGTGAGCTGAGTTCCTTGCTCCAGATACATCAGGGTATTCTCATAGCCGAAGTGCTTGAGAAAAAAGCACCTTATCTCCCCTCTCTGGAAGAGGTCAAAGAGCAGGTCAAAAAAGATTATGTCAGGGAAAAGGCAAAAGAACTGTGCCGTTTGAAGGCCAAAGAACTACTTGAAGCGGCAAAGAAACAAGGTCTTGAGGCTGCGGCCAAAGACGAGGGACTGAAAATCCAGCAAACAGGCCTTTTCAAACGGACAGATAAGACCGCCAAGGGCAAGCTGCCCCCGGCCGTTGCCCAGGCTGGACTCTCATTGTACGAAGGGAAGGCCTGTCCTGATGAAGTAGCTGAAAGCGGAAACAGTTTTTACGTCCTGGTCTTCAAGGAAAAGAAAGACGCAGATATTGCCGGCTTTATTGCGCAAAAAGATGCCATCACCAAGCGGATACTTGAGCAGAAGCAACAGACCCTTTTTGAGGACTGGTTGAAACATCAATGGGAAAGGGCATCCATCAAGCAGGTTGCAAAAATATAGGTGATTCCGATGAAAATACCCCATCTGCTGCGCACATTTAAATGTTGAATGTTGAATGTTGAATATTGAATTAAGGTATATATTTTTTAAACGTTTTTTCACAATTCAGCATTCAGCATTCACAATTCAACATTGCCTATAAAGGGATGCATCCGGAGCATTTTGAACGGAATCATATTTCAGAAGGCTTACGAGGAAAAGGCCTTTTTCAGGGCCATCATATGTACCTTACCTGCAAAGTGCAGAGGACTTTTGCCTGACACGGGGTCAAAGGCCGATCCATCGGCCTTGCAGAGATACTGAATTTCTCTTCCAATGGTACTTAGTGCCTCATCCGCAGGCACCCCGATCATCCTGGGAATGACCTGCCACGTGGCACCGCACGAAGCCCCGCGTCTTACATGAAGCCCTGTGATGCGGCCATCTTTTACCTCGACATCATACTCAGGCAGGCCAAACTGCTCTCCATAGGCACCAAGGCTCTTCCTGCGCCCAAGACCGCAACACGTAAAAGGGCAGATGGCTCCTGGTATGTTCTGCCCTGATGCTATTACCGGTATTCCCTTGGCTTTACAGATCTTAACAAGATACTCAGACAGGTCCGGATGCTTGAGAAAATTAAGGATCAGGTCGCCTTTAAAATCGTCGGGGATAAACTCTTCAGGCTCGTCAATAACCTCTGGCAGGGCCGGCGGAATATCGTAGACCCGTTCTATTTTGATGTTCCGGCCATAGACCTCTATTCCAGCCACCTTATATTTCCCTGAGCCTGCCTCCTCGAAAAATACCAGTCTGAAAGGACAGGAATTTTTTTCAACCATTACCTTTACCTTAACCACTTAACGAGGTCTGACATAACGAGCCTACGGACAATTTTTGTCAAGGAATTCAAGAAACCTTCGGCCTTGCTCTGGAACAAAAATCGCCCCTTGAGACAATATCTCTCCAGGAGTCAGTATCCGTCCGTAAAGGGCCTCGTCGGTTTTGTAATCATGATGCAAATATGCTCCCTCAAGGGATAGACCTGCAAAAAAGCCCTTGCTCCTGGAGTAGGAGTACACCTCGGCTTTGAGAGTCGCATCAGTGGCGGCTTTCAACTTTCTGCCAACAGGACCGGCGGCTACAGAAATATCTCCTCCCAGTGTGAGGTTGTTATTAAAAAAGGCTTTTACTCCCCTTTGATTCATTATCACCATGATCAGGTCCGTTGCCTGAACTCCGATCTGCCAGCCAAAACTCCCGCTTCCAATTTTTAAAAAGGCCGGACCGCGCCATTTTCCTGTCTTGGGATTTCTAACAGCCATCAGGCCCTTTCCGTAACTGGCCCCGACAACAAATCCTCCTTTGTAGACAGAGGGAAATATTGCAAGCCCTTCACATCTTGCCAGGAGTTCATCCGGGATACCTCCATCTGGCGCATTCCTGATCTCTGTCAGCACAGTCATGGCATTTTTCATGATTTTCTCAGGTTCTGCCGCCTCTGCCGCCGTTCCATAAGAATATGCAACAAAAATCGTGAATACGCTGAACCACATGGTCCAGGACAGGGATTTCAAAAAAAACCGGCAAACAAAACAAAGCTTGGCTTTCATGATTTGCTCCTTTTCTGGCAATTATTTTTTGCTCATAATCCTTATACGCTTTTCTGCATTTTGTCTCAAGATGAACTGTGTTCGGCACTGGTTCAGTTTGATATAGAGCGTAACCCACTAATATTAATTGAGATTTATTAACAGTAGACAATATTGACATTATGGTTTATATG
>JAGGRV010000488.1 GCA_021159445.1 Deltaproteobacteria bacterium
TAAATGGGCCTTAAGGGGTTATGAAACTATTACTACACTAAAGAATCTAAAAAAAATTATAAAATCGGTAGGTTAACTGTAGCCTCTTAGGCTACATAGAAGATTTGGGGTTTATGCTCGTAGCCCCATTCCTGCAGGCGGTTGTAGATATCATATTCGTCTGTATACACCATGGTTCCAGACGCAATCGTCGCTTGAATCAGAGGAAAAATTGTCTGCTGTTTGACATTCTCCAGCATCTGGATCACAACCTCTCCACCACGCTGAATCATCCCAAATATCGGTGGTTTTTCTTTTGCTAGAGTACCACGTCCACGTGCCCCTTTCAAACGGTTACGTCGCCCTTTGCGTCCTTTCTTTTTCACCGCATCAGGATGTCCTTTATGTCCGGCAACCACATAGACCTCATCGCATTCGACATTACCATTGAGCCCTACCTCCGGCTTGAGAGTGATGACCCCGTCGCGGAACTGGCGGGCCATTCTATGAACATCATCAACATGCACATCTAACTCTTGGGCAATTTGCTGATTAGAAAGATTAAGCCCCATGAAATAGAGGCACAGTATCCAGATTTGTAACGGTCGATGATGTCCCTCAAATATCGTCCCTGTCAGGTCATCGAAGTATTGACTACACTTTTTACAATAATACTGTTGGCGCTCTGATTGTGTCTCATCTCGGCCATTTTTGACTATCATATCCGAACTACAGTGCGGGCAATGAACATTATCCGGCCAGCGCAGTTCGCGAACCCATTGAAAGCACTTGGCGTTGTCTATAATGGCCGTTATATTCAGAAGGCTTTGGATTTTGTTCTGAATCTTCATCATCATTTCTCCTGGGTAGTATTTCCCAGGAAACAATACAGATGATGCCTTCAGATGTCTATAGTGAAGGACAATTTTCCTTTTCAAAGATCAGTCTGGAATCCCTTAAGAGCCTAACAAATTATAGTTTGGAAATAATGTACAGCATTGATAAAATCAATGATTTGTTGAAGCTCCCATTGTCTGAGCTGATGACCTTGGCCCGGGATGCAAAGCTGAGGGAGAGGGGTGACAGCTTTTCTCTGTGCACCATAATGAATGTAAAGTCAGGAAGATGTACTGAGGACTGCGCATTTTGTGCCCAGTCCTCCAGATACAGAACAGAGAGTCCTGTTTTCGCCCTCAAATCGACTGATGAAATTCTGGAAGCGGCAGCAAAAGCCAAGGATGCAGGTGCTGCCAGATTCAGCCTTGTGACCAGCGGCCTGGGTCTTTCCAGGTCTGAAGTGGATGAGTTGGCAGTAGGAATAGAGCAAATAAGGACCGGTGTGGGAATAAGTGTATGCGCATCTTTTGGCATTTTGGATTCTGAGGCGCTTGAAACTCTGAAGTCGGCCGGTCTTAGCCGTTATCACCACAATATTGAGACTTCAGAGGCATTCTTTCCAAAAGTAATTACCACCCATAGCTTTAAAGAGCGTATCTCCACTATCCATACAGCAAAGGATGTGGGACTTGAGGTCTGCTCAGGCGGGATTATAGGCCTTGGGGAGTCTGCTGAGGACAGGGTTTCAATGGCCCTCACCCTGGCCGGCCTTGGGGTGGATTCTGTCCCGATAAATATTCTGGTCCCGATTCCAGGCACCCCTCTGGCTTCACAGGCCCCGCTGTCAGTGGAGGAGATACTGCTGACTATAGCGATATTTAGATTGATTTTTCCTAAAAAAGCCATACGTATTGCAGGGGGGAGAGAATCAGCATTAAAGGATTTACAGGGCCTTGCTTTTTGGGCAGGGGCGGATGCAATGCTGATAGGCGGATATCTCACAGTAGCCGGCCGACCTATTGAAGTTGATCTCAGGTTGGTCAGAGAGGTAAAAAGGCTGTGGCAAAGGGGCTAGCCTGGCAGAGTGGTTATAGAATGAAGAAAAACTTTAATACACCCACTTGCCGTGGGTGAAACGGAAGATCTCGGTAACACGGATCTTTTTAGTCAACATGCCCGGACTCTGAATGGTCTTCTGTCGGGTTTCACCTTTTTTTAAAAAATGTTTTTCAGAGTAATGTAGGACTCCAACAAAGGGTGTTTCAGGGGATCCGGTCTCTTTGACGGAAAACTTACACTCTGGCCCATAACACACATATCTACCAACAAAGCCTTGATCACGTGGCATAACATCAATGCCCAGAATGTTCATTTTGCCTATCCTGTCTAATCTGGACATCCAGACATTGACGAACTGCTCAAAACTTTTTTGAGCCGCTGAGCTCCCTGGATCCGCTACGGCGGTACAAGGCCCTGACAGAGTCAGGGCCAATACCACCGAGAGCAAAACAAGGCAAACTGGATGTTGATTTCGCATGGATATAAACGCCTAGTCCAGTATCTTGAACACCACACGCCGGTTCATACGTCGTCCTTCCAGCGTATGATTGTCAGCTATTGGGTCGGCCTCACCGTAACCTATAGGCTCCAAAATGTTTTGAGAGATTCCCTTCTCGACCAGATAATTACATACAGAGGCTGCTCTGCGCTCTGACAAGCCTTGGTTATATTTCTCCGTCCCTATCCAACAGGTATGCCCCTCAATAACTACTTTTATATCGGCATTTTCTTTTAATATCTTAACTGCTTCATCAAGAACCGGCACAAATTCAGGCTTGATGTCCGACTTGTCAAAGTCGAAATTGATTCCACGTAGAACTATCTTCTTTCGAACCGCGACCACGACAACTTCTTTTTCAACCTCTTCTACAACATCTGGCTCGGGTTCCGGCTCAGGTACTGGCTCTGGCTCTGGTATAGGTTCTACCACCGGCTCCTCTGGCGGAACCACAACATCCTCCTTAGCCAATATCGCGCCGATTGTTCCGCCCACAAGTCCGCAGGCAATGGCCCCTGTTAATGCTGCTCTGTCAGGGTTGCTGTCATTCTGGTGTCCTACGTAAGCTGCGGTTCCGCCGCAAACTGCAGCCCCTACGGCGGCTCCCGTCATGAATCCTTTCTGGCGGGCCGTCATGTTTGCGCACCCGGAAACGAGAGACACCGCACACAATAAAATCAGGCCAATTCGTAAGAACTTTAACATAACGCCTCCTCCCTTAGTTAATGTTTCAGCCTTTCATGGTTCGTTGTGCCCGCATGCGGGCCTGGGGGTTGGGTGATGAAAAAAAGGATTTAGTTCTAAATTAGATACAGTAAACATCATATGTCAATATATCATTTGGTACCTTAGTTGTAAATTCACAATTCCTAAATTTCATCAAAAGACTATATCTCACAGGATGTCACCATATTGCAGAGTAACTCCCTGTAGTTTATGCCTGCCTCCTTGAACCCTTGAGTACCGAAATTCATATTCGCCTCGAGGATAAGAACTTTTCCATGATGCTCACACATATCAAGCCCCACAAAATCGAAACTGCACCGGATAGCAACATCCAGTGCCAGGTTCAGGATATCTTCAGGGACAGGATCAAATATAATCCTTCCTCCCTTGGCCACATTGGTGCGGAATTCCCCCGGAGCTGATTCCTTCCAATAGGCATGGACAATTCGTTTGCCCAGAATTACCACCCGAAGGTCTCTTTCCATAGATATGTATTGTTGAATATAGGCTATCCTGGTCTTACTGAGATATGCCTCCAGATCACTCTCGTTCTTGATCAGAAAAACCCCCTCTCCCTTTGAGGATCCAATAGGCATCTTCCCCACACAAGGAAAGTCAAAATAGTCGAGGATTTTCATCTTCTGTCTTATGCCGTAAAACAGGCGGGTCTCAGGTGTGGGGACGTCCAGGAGATTAAAAAGAAGCGTCTGCTTTATCTTATTACCCAAATGCCGATAGCATTGTACACTGGGAAAGGTCTTTTTCCCCATTGCATCCAGGGCATCTGCAAAAAATATGGTAGGGAAATAGACCTTGGAGGCATTCTGGATCAGGGCCCTCTCCTCTGATGAATAATCTGCCAGGTTGGTCCTCACTCCGATAGAAAGCACTAATGGGCAGCGTCTTAGCTGGTAACCCATGGCAATCCGCAAAGCTTGGTCGTTCTGAGTAATTTCTTCCGGCATCTTCGTAACCCCAAATCAACAATCATCAATCATAAATCATAAATCCCGAATTCGTTTTATAACTTTATTGATGATCTCAGTAAATTCAGTCAGTTTCAAGACATAAGCCAATATCCCGTATGAAACAATGCCCAATGACATTGATGCAAATACCTTGACAGTTGAAAGCCAGATCCCAGGGCTGCCTGTAATGCGAATCTGGACCCACCACACCAACAGGCCCATTATGCCCGAGGCCAGGAAAATTTTTACCAGGGACATGAAAAGCCTGCCTGCAGGATATCCGTCTATTTTTCTGTAAAGCACTGTGGCCAGGAGCATGAAGTTGAGTATCATGGTGACCGACGTGGAAAGCGCTATGGCCCTGTGCTGCAATTTGTCCAATGTGGCAAGTATGATGCATATATTAACCGCTACTGCTAAAAAGCTTCCTATTACCGGCCATCGGGTGTCATTAAGGGCATAGAATACCGGCACCACTATCTTCACTGCTGCATAGGCCAGAAGGCCGATGGAATAAAACCTCAAGGCCTGGGCTGTCATGAAAGTGTCTGATTGGGAAAAGCGGCCGTGTTCGAAAATGAGCCCTACTATGGGTTCTGCCAGGACCCACAGCCCAACGGCAGCCGGAATCGTAAGGGCAAAGGCCAGGGTAAGAGACGAAACCAGCGTATCACCCAGTACTTTGTGGTCTCCCTTGGTTGCCAGCCTTGCCACGACAGGGAGTGTTGCTATGGAAATAGCCACACCAAAGAGCCCAATCGGGAACTGTACGAGCCGGAATGCGTAATTCAGCCAGGCAACACTCCCTTCTGCGCAGCGAGAGGCGAAGTTTGTATTTATAAAGATGTTAATCTGGGTTGCTGAAAGACCTATTATGGCAGGCACTATCAACCGGCCTATGCGTTGTAGCCCATGGTCCGCCAGATCCATCACTGGCTTTATTCTGAACCCCTGGCGCAGAATAATAGGCACTTGTATTCCCATTTGGGACAGGCCGCCCAACAGGGTCCCCACAGCCATACCCATTATGGCTGGTTGTCCCCACAATGGAAACAGCAGGGCAAGTCCTACGCCGACAACTATTGATGTCATGTTGAAGCAACTGGATGCAAGGGAGGGGATAAAGAAATAACCTTTTGTGTTCAATATCCCCATAAGGACGGATGAAAGGGAAACCAGGAGCAAGAAGGGAAACATTATGATTGTCAGCCGCTGGGTAAGTTCCACCTTACCGGCGACTTTGGCAAAATCCGGGGCGAGTAGCATTACCAGTTCATTTGAAAAGATCATGCCGAGAATAACGGTCAGGGAAATCACTACAGTGAGTACTGCCAAGACGTTGTTTACAAGGCGCCAGGTCTCTTCTTTTGAACGTTTTTGATCGTATTCGGTAAAGACTGTAATAAATGCTGCACTGAGGGCACCCTCTGCAAAAAGGTCCCTTAAAAGATTGGGTATCCGGAAGGCTACAACAAAGGCGTCCATTGCAGTACCTGCACCAAAAAGGCCTGCAAGCACCTGCTCCCTCACAAGGCCCAATATGCGGGAAAAGAATACTGCAACACTCACCGATCCTGCCGACCGGGCAAGATGGGCGGCCTTGCCATCATGGTTGGACGTGTGTTGCGTGCTCAAGATTGCTTGGTTAGTTCAGGTGGCCGGAAGCAAGGACCAGATCGCCTTTTATTACTCCAAGGTGCCTTGCCACCACATCACATTTGGCCTTCAGGAAGAAAAAGATAGGGGCGTCTGAGTCTGACAGGGTCTCGTAATTCCCCTGACCTTTACTGATAATGACAGGGGCTTTTCTAAACAGCTCACGGAATTCCGGAGTACACTGGTCCAAAACAGTACCAGGGGCAGCACAGCCGGATGAAATGATGGTTGCTGTTTTGTCAAGGCCTGCTGCCAGGGCGTCTTCTCTGGTAGCATCGTTAATTATCGGTTTTTCCCTGACCACATAAGTGACAGTATGTGCCATGGTCTCTATCAGTAGGCGGTCAAAGACCGTCTCCCCTGTGTTGTCACCCAGATATAGAATCCAGTCCGCCCGAGCTACTGCCTTTTTAAATTTCTCTTCATCCCATCGGCCAAAAGACTGGTCCATTATTTTTTGAATTTCTGACTCCAGATCATAACTTGATGATATCCCGAAATCAATGACATTTCCTGTTATGGCAAAACGTATAGCAAGTCCCAAAGGGTCTTCAGACTCCGAAATCTCCTTTTTCAACTGAGGATACAGGGCAAGCGCCTTCTCAGTCCCTTGCTTTTTTACTGTTTTAAAAGGGTCTGTTTTGCCTGTATAGCTGTTTATTAGATCATATACCATTACTGCTGTCTTGGGTGGCGGATCATCCAGCTTAATATTTTTGATTTCCCCCCCCAGATCTATCAGCAATCTCAGGATTTTCTCGTCGGAAAGACCCACCAGGCGCCCGGTTCTCAAGGCCTGGATCATAAAACAGGGGATGCAGTCCAAAAATGTGCGCATAATTTTTCCTTTACCCTAGACCCTCTTAATCCATCTCCAGCGGATTCCGCCCGGGGTGTCCATTATCTCCACTCCAAGATCGAGAAGTTGCTGCCGGATATCATCTGCCTTGTCCCAGTCCATTGAGTTCCTGGCTTTCTCCCTCTGGGAGACCAGGTCCTGGATTTTCCTTGACAGCTCAGGATCAGGGATAGAAATATCCAGGCACCCAAGGACCTTGTCCACATCCTGCAGGGCATCCATGACATTTTTTGCATCCATGGGTGAAAGCCTTTGCTCAGAAATGAGCGAGTTTACATGCCTGATCAATCTGAAGATCGCTCCCAGGGCCTTTGAAGTGTTAAGGTCATCATTAATGGCTTGGTTAAAGTCATTTTTCATGGCCTCCAGGGCCTTTTTTATTGCCGGTCCTGGTTCTCCAACAAGGTCTTTACCAATTGTAAGGGCCTGGATCTCAGAGACAAAGTAGTCAAGCCGCTTCAAGGCCCTTGCTGATTCTTTCAGATGGTCGTAAGAGAAATGAATGGGTTTTCTGTAGTGTGTCCTGAGCAGGAAAAACCTCACATGCCTTCCGGTAAAGCCCTTTTTATTTAAATCCCGCAGGGTGACAACATTGCCTGCTGAACGTGACATTTTCTTTCCGTCAACCAGAATAAGCTCGCTGTGAATCCAGGTCCGGGCAAGTGGCTGGTTCGTAAGGGCCATTGCAATGGCAATCTCGTTTTCATGATGGGGAAACATAAGGTCACAGCCGCTTGTATGTATATCGAAAAATTCTCCCAGATAGTGCATTGACATGGCAGCACACTCTATGTGCCAGCCAGGCCTGACCTTCCCCCATTTTGTCTCAAACCCTATTCCCCTCTTGAGCTCATCCAGGGTTACCCGTTTAAAGAGGGTAAAGTCAACAGGGCTGTCCTTCTCGTAGTCGTCAAGATCCACTGTCCTTCCAATGTCAATGTTGGAAAGATCCACCCTGGAAAGCCTTCCATATGATGGTAGTTTTGAGATGTCAAAATACACAGAACCGTGTTTGACATATGCATAGCCCGCATCTATGAGTCGCCCGGTCATTTGAATCATTGACTCAACATGGGCGCTTGCCCTGGGATAGCAGGCGGCAGGTCTGATATTCAGGGATGACACGTCCTCCATAAATGTCTGGGTATAACGGTCTGTGAGCTCCTTGAGACTTGTCCCTTGGGACAGGGCGGCCTGGATCGTCTTGTCATCCAGGTCGGTAACATTCATCACGTGGGTGACCTCATAACCCTGGTATTCAAGTGTGCGCTTCAAAAGATCCGCAATCACCAGCCTCCTGCAAAGTCCCAGGTGGGCGAATTCATGGACCGTGGGCCCGCAGGAGTAGATCCCTGCCTTTCCCGGGTTTAAGGGTTCGAAGATTTCCTTTCTCCGGGTAAGGGTATTAATAAGCTTCAGGGCTTTGGCCTGATCTGCCTCCTCAACCAGTGGAACTGAAAAAATATTTGTGCTCAGGTAACGGTCGCCTCCATCGGGAAAAATCACGACCACAAGGCCCTGTTCCAGTTTCGCAGCCTCTGAAAGTGCTACAGCCATGGCAGCCCCTGAACTCATCCCGACAAAAAGCCCTTCCTCACACGCAAGCCTTTTAATCAGCTCAAAGGCCTCATCATCGTGCACATTGACAATGTCATCCGGCAGGCGCTTGTCGAAGATCCCGGGCCGGTAGGATTCCTTCATATTCTTAAGTCCCTGGATGCCGTGACCAAAATAGGGTTCCACCCCGACTATTCGGACCTTTGGATTGAGTTCCCGAAAGCGTTGCGTAATTCCCATCAGCGTGCCTGTGGTTCCCATGGTGGTGACTACTACATCTACCTTACCTCCGGTCTGCTCCCAGATCTCCGGGGCAGTACCATGATAGTGCGCCAGACAGTTGTCAGGGTTGTTGTACTGGTCTGTACAGAAGTAGCGGTCAGGGTTTTCAAGTGCCAGCTTATATACTGCCTCTATGGCACCATCAGTCCCCAAACGGGCAGGAGTCAGGAGGATCTCAGCACCATAGGCCCGCATAATTTGACGACGCTCGATACTGGCTGCCTCGCTCATGGCGATAAGACAGCGATAACCCTTTACAGCCGATACTATCGCAAGACCAATGCCTGTATTACCGCTGCTTGCCTCAAGGATTATTTTGTCCTTTGTGAGTTCTCCCCGTTCTTCTGCCCCTTCAATCATGGAAAGAGCTATACGATCTTTAATAGAGCCTCCTGGATTAAAGCTTTCCATCTTTGCCAGGATAGTGACTTCCTTGCCGGGATCGAGACGGCGAATAGGGATAAGCGGAGTATTACCAATTGTGTCCAGGATGTTTTTAACAGGCTTTTTCATTTGTTTCCGAATCGAATCCTTCAGCAATTTGTAACCGTTCACGGGATTACAACGCCCGTTTTACCGCAATTTACCGAACTGTAAGCGTTTACAGGGTGCTGCAGATGCGAGGCGGAGGGTATGCAGACGTACTTCCTGTACTTCAAGTGCCTTGACAACAAAGCAGATGCGGTGCCCTGTGAACGCTTACAAACAACTATATTGACAAAAAACTTATGCATCAACATAAATTCACGGACTTTTCTTGACAAGGGCTGTGTGGTTGTTCACATTTACCTGCAACAAAATAACAATATTAGGCGACGCCAAGAGCCATCTGTGTTTTGCTGTGACCGAAGTTGAGCAATTAGCTGTTAGCCATTAGCGTTTAGCTTTGAAAAATGGTTCATCACGGATTAGTGTGGTAATCCGTGATGAACAGCTATTAGCATTTAGCTTTTAGGTATTAGTAACCTATTTGGAAAACAGCAGCAAATTAACCGCTAACCGCTAATACCTAAGTTTGTAATAGCAAAACATCCTGTAATCATTAAACTAATAGCTAATCGCTCAATTTAAATAAAGAGATAAGAGGTTTTCATGAAGGCATTGCAGAATTTTAAAGACCTGAAGGACGTTGAATCCATCTGGATGCTGACCCGTGAGTATAGAGTGGTAGCTGGTGTAGGTGGAGTTAAGGATGTGAGCCGAGATCTTGCGGAATCACTGGTGCGTGCCGGCTATGAGGTCTCAGTCATCATGCCTCGTTACGGCTTTGTAAAGCCGAAAGAGTCGGGTTTTAAGACCCTTGGCCCACAATTCGAGGTTGACGCAAACTACGCACATGAAGAACGTAGAGAACGCGTAGGCTTTTGGCACCGGAAGCTGAAGGGTGTTGATATAATACTTGTGGAGGCAAACTGCTTTAGTGAAAAGCTGGGGGTCTATGCATACACCGGGGAAGAAGAGACCCTTGATGCCACTTATAAAAAAGGGGATGGTCACCTGGACTATTTTGCCATGAATATCCTGCTTCAGAAGGCCGCACTGGACTATGCAATTTTCACAGGAACCAGGCCGGATGTGTTTCATTGTCAGGATGGTCATACAGGTGTGCTCCCGGCCATGATGAGGGAGATTGAGGGCTTCCGGCACTATTTCAAGGGCAGTAGTGCCCTGGTTACCATCCATAATGCTGGTTTAGGTTACCACCAGGATGTGGCGGATCTGTTGTTTGCCATGACTATAACCGGTCTCCCCCAGAGGACGATCTACAGTAGTGTTCTCAACGGTTCCTTTGATCCGTTTCTTGCCGGTGCTGCTTATGCGCCTATAAATACAGTGAGTGAAAACTACGCAAGAGAGCTTCAGGAGACAGAGCTTGACGCCCTTACAGGCTGGCTGGGTCATGCTCTTAAAGATAGGGGCATATTTATCGAAGGAATTACCAACGGCATAAATCCTGATGAGTTCAGCCCCAGCCATCCGGAAATATTAGGGCTTCCTGCGGCCTTTGATCCGGCCAAGGGTGATCTGGCCGGCAAGGCAATCTGCAGAAAGGAACTTGTCATCAGACTGATGTTTGCCGAGATTGGCGAGACCAAAATGTATGGCTCTATTGATTACAGTCCAAGTCAGCCTTTGATTACTGTTGTGAGCCGGTTTTCCGAGCAAAAAGGTCTGGATATACTGGGGCAGGCCCTGGAAGTGCTAATGGCAGAGGACAAAAATATTCAGGTAGTAATTCTTGGCAATGGGAACAGGGATATAGAAAATCATCTCACATCCTTGGCAGAGCACCTTGCCTACGAGGAACGGTTTGCAGTGCTCATAGGATACGATTCAGGGCTTGCAAACCTCATATACGCCGCAGGGGATTTTTTTGTAATTCCATCCCGATACGAACCCTGTGGACTCACTGATTTCATTGCCCAACTCATGGGCAACCTACCCATTGTCCGTACTACAGGCGGGCTGATCAAGGTAAGGGATGGCTTTAATGGTTTTTCTTATAAGGATCATACGCCCGAGGCCCTTATTCATGCCGTGAACAGGGCCTTAAAGACCTATAGGAATTCACCTGATACCATAAAGGAGATGCAAGTAAACGCAGTGCATAATATATATGAGAATCACACATGGGATAAAGTAAGGGAGAAATATATAAGACTTTATCAAAAGGCTATGGAGTTGATAAGGAACGTACAATAAATAACTTGAACAAATTAATGTCTTTTTTGCCGTCTTCTTCGTTGCTCGTCGATCACATAACCCGTTATGCTCGCTCCTCGCGCCTTGAATACAACAAAAAATCCTATTAATTTTTGTTCAACTTATTTATCTCCCGTTCCTAAGGAAATAATAATTGATTCCGCTGAAAAAAACCCTTTACTTGAAGTTCAGGTCCACACGGCTGTCTTTTAAATTCTCAATCTTTTCCGGCGTCGACGCTTGAGGTTCGATCAAGAACAGTCTCCTAGGTTCAATTTCTCCCTGGCCCAATATATAGTTTTTCACTACTTGTGCCCGTTCATTCGCCAGGGACCGCAGATCGTCGTCTGTGATCTGGATGTTTTCCAGAATCAGCGCTTCCATTTCAGGTACCGGGATATTCTTGGTGATCCCCAGGACATTTTTAGGCTTCTTGAATTTTCCGGCCTTATAAGCCATTTTTAGATATTTCTCATACTCTTCAGGTGCGATTATCACCAAATCCACTGAAACAGCGGCGTTATCTTTTTTCGTAACCGTTCACGCTAATATGTCATGATTCGCGCTGCCATGTCATTTCGACCAAAGGGAGAAATCTTTACCATCCAGAACTCAGATCTTTCCAGTTTGGGTTCATCCGGTTCACTAATTGATTCTTCTCTCTTCGCCATTTCTTTATTTCTTTTTCTCTGGCAATAGCAGCAGTTACGTCTTGCGTTTCTTCAAAATAAACCAGCTTGTTCACGTTGTATTTTTCGGTAAATCCTTTGACGAGCTTGTTCTTGTGCTCATAAAGGCGCCGCTCCAGATTATTGGTTACCCCCAGATACATCACTTTATTGTTCCAATTTGTGAGCAGATACACATAATATGTCACAGTCATGGGCATTTAAGATTTCTCCCTTCGGTCGAAATGACAATATGGGCGTGAACGCTTACGAAAATAGCTATGCCAAGAGTGAATTTTTTCAAGCGTCCCATTGCTTTGAGTTTACTGATCAATAACCAATCAAAATTCCCTGTCCCTTCTACACATTGTCGGTGTTTGTATTCGTGACGGGTTACTTTGGTTATTTATATAGTCATGATAGCATTGGCTATGATTGATGTCATCAGTAATTATGAACGGGACCGCCTGCTTGACCACAGAGTCCACATCTTTTTGACGCCTCTTGACATTCTGGACCCGTGCAGGGTAGTCTTTTTAAATCGTCCGAAAAAACAATTTCCTATCAGCTTTCCAAAGCTAAACGCTAATGGCTAACAGCTAATCGCTCAACCTAGGAGTAAGGTAACATTTTGAAAACCTTGGTTTGCTATTCAAAAGAAAATATTAAAATAAAGAATACAAATATACCTGTTGTTGGAAGAGATGAAGTTTTAATCAGGACAATATTATGTGGGCTTTGTGGCTCTGATATTGCAAAAATAATAAGTCCTGATATTAAAAAACCAGTTAAACTTGGTCATGAAGTGGTAGGTGTAGTAGAAAAGATAGGTCCAGGAGGGAATGAAACAGAAAATGTAATAAAGAAGGGTGATATAGTAGTAGTGTCTCATCATATTCCATGCTACAGTTGTATTTATTGTGATCATGGAAATTATTCCATGTGTAGACATTTTAAGGAAACAAATTTAGACCCGCAAGGTTTTTCTGAGTATATAAGGCTTTCTGGAGAGCATATAAAATACAATACTTTTGTAGTTGAGGATAATAAAAATATAAAAAATGTCATTTTTACAGAACCTACTGCTTGCTGCCTTAGAGCAGTAAAAAAAATAGACATAAAAGAGAATGATAATATTATGGTGGTTGGATGTGGAACGATTGGAATTATATTTATTTCTCTGTTTAAGCTATTATATAATGCAAAAGTTATAGCAATAGATATTAATTCAAACAAGTTAAAATACGCTAAAAAATTTGGAGCAGATCTAACTATTAATTCTAAAAGAGAAGATATAGGGGGAAAAATTTCTAAGTTTAGCAGCTCTGGCGTAGATGTTGTAGAGCTTACAGTAACAACCAAACAAACTGCTGAAATGGCTATGAATAGTGTAAGACCCGGAGGCTATATACAAATTTTTGCTGGTCCTTCGACTCAGCAGGAGATTTCTATTAACTTCGAACATTTATATAAAAAAGAATTAACTATTTTCTCATCATATTCTACAACACCTGAAGAGTTAAAAGAAAGTTTTTATTTTCTAAAAGATTACAATCTGGATTTTAGTTCTTTAATATCTGGAATACTTCCAATTGAGCAGTTTAAAAAAGGATTGGATCTGGCTCTATCTCAAAAAGCTTTCAAGATTTTATATTATTTTGATAAAAGCCTGATTAAATATATTTAAAACCTAAATTGAGCGATTAGCCTTTAGCTGTTAGCTATTAGTTTAATGATTACAGGATGTTTTGCTATTACAAACTTAGGTATTAGCGGTTAGCGGTTAATTTGCTGCTGTTTTCCAAATAGGTTACTAATACCTAAAAGCTAAATGCTAATAGCTGTTCATCACGGATTACCACACTAATCCGTG